>JBNKDX010000327.1:0-3048 GCA_050288485.1 Rhodomicrobiaceae bacterium
CACGCCGTGCCATCGGTCCCCTCCGAATCAATTTATTTAATTGAATCAGAGAGATGGGAGTTGCGCAACGGACTCCAAATATCGAATTGACGCTCACGAACTGCCTTCGCGCGCAATTGTGATCGCAATGCTCCTGTTACCTGCCATTTGCCAGTAGAAACTGGGCGTCGACTTCCTCAGGCTATCCGGCGTTATCGATAGACTGTGCGACGCCCATTCCGGCCGATGTGATGCCACGCGTCCCGGTCAGAGCGCCGAAGCCTCTATCGAAGCGGTGATGTCCTGGATGGAGCGGTACAGCGTTAGCGGCTCGTCCTTCGACGGCAGGAAACCGCGGCGGCGCCAGAAGGCGGCAGCCTCGTCATCAAGTGCGTTGACGACGAGAGCGCGGCCGCCGATCAAGCGTGCTGCGGCGACGCACCGCAATAGAGCGTGGCGCAAGAGGCCAGTGCCGATGCCCCTGCCAGCCCACTTCAAATCGGTAGCCAATTGGCCGAGCAGTAGACACGGGACAGGATTGGGCGGCTGGCCGGTCCGGATGGACCGCGGCAAGCTGGTAGGCACGACCGAGGTCGGAGACAGGCCGCAATAGCCGACAACGCGCCCGGCATCATGGACGACGATGACGACGGTGAAGCCTTTCTCCTGATTGGAGAGTGCCCGCGTTTTCAGCCAGTTGTCCAAGACGGCCCGGCCACAGGAAAACGCCGTCACGTCATGAGCGGCGCTGAGAAGCTCGGGCGAAGAGAGCGGCGCTCGCTCATCCATTTGCACTGCCGTTGTCCCACGGAGCCTTGTGCTGGAACAACTCCACCATCTCCGGCACCGGGGTTGCCGGAGCGGCAATGGCGGCCATGAACGCGGCGAAGCCTTCGGGTGACATTCGGATAGGCGTATTTTCCATGAGCGCGGCTTCGGCAGCACGCACCGCGGCCTCGCGCACAAAATCGGTACGTGAACGCCCCCGCAGCTGCGCCGCACGATCAATAATCGCCAGATCGGCCTCGGGAAGCCGCATTGACAGCGGATGATCCTTTTTGCCGGTGCGCACCATAGTCATTCTCCTAGTTGAAGCGGGATGATAACGCGTTGTAGCGCAAATTGCAATACACCCCTCTTCACATCCACCACATGGTCGTCTTGGACCGCTCCGGTGTGGAGACGCTGTGCGCAGTGCTGGTCTGGCGCCGCCTTGCGATCGTGGCGCTCTCGATCTCTTCCGGTACTGTGCGGGATTGACCGCACCAATGCCTGCGGTCAGCATCATCGACGGCACAAATCGCTGTGATACGTTGCGACACGTCCAATCCAACATAACGGGCCATACGCGGCATCGGTGCCCTGAAGGACCGGCGGCTCGGAGAAAGGTTCGCCATTTCTTTCCGCCGCTCCTTCTGCCGCGCCGGCTCAACCTATGACGGCGGCAGGAGCGCGTGAAGCAGCGGCTCGCGCCACTTTCTGGCTTTTGGGTCGTAGATGCCGAAATTTCCGTCGAACTCCCAATAGGCCCAGGCCATGCCGCGCTGTTCGGCTGCCTCGCGCACCAGCCGCGTGTATTCGACGCGCGAGGCCATGTCGTTGGGGCGCCAGCGGGGGCCCGCGTAGGACCCGAATTCGCCGAGCCACACCGGCACGCCATGGCGCTTGGCCCATTGCTCCGCAATGTCGAGCGGCTCGGCGAGCAGGTGGCGTTGCTCCGCATCGCAGCAGAGGACGCCGCTGATAAACTTCATCGCCCGTCCGGCCCAGCGCGCCTGCTGGTGCGTGAAGCGAAACGGCTGGTAGTCGTGGATCGTGGCGACGAGGTGTGTATCGGCCGGCAGTTCAAGGCTGTCGAGTGCCTCGGCGCGGTTCCACTCAGCAGGGCCGATTACGACCGTACGCTCCGGGTTGGTCGAGCGCACCACGCGCAGCGCACGCGAGGCCAGATCGTTCCATGCGGCGGCTGTCAGTTCTCCGTGCGGTTCGTTGTAAAGCTCGAACCAGAGCCGGTCGGGCCGGTCAGCGAAGTGCGCCGCAATCTGTCGCCACATGGCGAGAAACCGCAGCTTCACAACGCGGGCGTCCACGGATGGCTCGCCGTGGTCGAGCCTGTCGCCATCGAGTTGGCGGTAGTGGTGCATGTTCAGCACGACGGTGAAACCCCGGTCGAGCAGCCGCGTCACCACGTTGTCGGCGCGCGCCAGAAACGCCGGATCAATGTGCGCCTGCGCATCAGGGCTTGCATGCGCGCTCCAGCGCACCGCCAGCCGCACATGGCGGAACCCGGCCTGCCATATCGTGTCCGGGTATCGATCCTGCACGGGTGAGCCCCAGGCTCCTTCGTTCGGCGCGGCGAAACTGGCGATGTTGATGCCCGGGCCGAGCCTGGCGAACGCGGCGCGGGTTGCACTCGACGCAGGCGTCGGCGTGACGGCTCGCTCGCTTCGGGGGTAGTCTGCAAGCATGTTGTCTGAAGGCGGCTCGGTCTCCCTGCAGCCGGCAAGCGCCAGGAGACTGGCCGTGAGCAACCTCATCGCTACAGCCGCGGCCGCGCGCGCTGTCCCTCTAAATGAGGCGTCGTGGCTCGTTGAACCTTGGAGACAGACTTGCATAGTCTAACCGCTTAAGTTCCCGAACAGTTTCGAGGAGGTGGACACGATACTTGCCTCTCCGGAACAAACGGTAACGGCGGCCGTCTGTCCCCGTGACGCTGGCCCATCCTCGCCAAGCCGCGAAAAGCAATGGGAGTAGGCGCGCAAATGGGCTAAAACAGCGTCTCGCCAGGCTCATCGTATCGGAAAGGGACGCAGAATGAGATCGTCTCCAGCGGCAACCGCCCGGCTGGCGTTTATTTTCGGCGCTATCTTGATCGGCGCCCATCCAGCGGGCACCCTCATCCCGGCAGCAACCCAGGCCACAGGAAAGCGCCGTTGCGACTCTCGCCTCCGGCACCGCGGTGTTCTCAGCCTCAGTGTCCTCCTGAGGCGGTATGGTGAGAAGCTCCTTCTCCTGCGCCATGCTTTCTCCCCCGTAGATGCCGTTGCTCCCCTTTGGCGCCTGTGCAAC
>JBNKDX010000328.1:0-3025 GCA_050288485.1 Rhodomicrobiaceae bacterium
CGGGACCTACGAGCTTCGCGTCGCCAGCGCCGTGGCATTTGCCGAAGGTGTGTCCGCCAGCGGTGAGAGCGACGGTCTCGTAGTCGTTCATCGCCATGCGCGCGAAGGTCTCGCGGACGTCCCGTCCGGATGCGACCGGATCCGGCTCGCCGTTCGGCCCTTCCGGGTTGACGTAGATGAGGCCCATCTGCACGGCCGCGAGCGGGTTTTCGAGTTCCCGGTCGCCGCTGTAGCGCTTGTCGCCGAGCCACTCGGTCTCGGTTCCCCAATAGATGTCCGCTTCCGGCTCCCAGATGTCCTCGCGCCCGCCGCCGAAACCGAACGTCTTGAAGCCCATCGACTCCAGGGCGCAGTTGCCGGCCAGGATCATGAGATCCGCCCAGGAAATCCGGTCGCCGTATTTCTGCTTGATTGGCCACAGCAACCGGCGCGCCTTATCCAGGTTCACGTTGTCCGGCCAGCTGTTGAGCGGCGCGAAGCGCTGGCTGCCGGAGGAGGCGCCGCCGCGGCCGTCGCCGGTGCGGTAGGTGCCTGCGCTGTGCCACGCCATCCGGATGAAGAGTGGTCCGTAATGGCCGTAGTCGGCCGGCCACCAGTCCTGGCTGTCGGTCATCAGCGCGTAGAGGTCTTTCTTCAGGGCCTCCAGGTCGAGCTTCTTGAATTCCTCGGCGTAATTGAACGCCTCGCCCATCGGGTTGGACAAAGCGGTGTTCTGGTGAAGAATCCCGAGGTTCAACTGATTCGGCCACCAGTCCCGATTCGACATGGCCCCGTGCACGACCGGGCACTTGCCTGCAACTTTCTTATCCATATTCATTCCTCTCCGATCTTGGCTGCGTTGATTGAGCGACGTTGTGGACAAGGAACCGCGCTCCACGGGCGCCCGCGTTGAGGAGGGTCTGCATATCGGCGCCCTCGCACCGTCACTGCCCGCGGTACAAGGCGTCTACGATACCGGCTGGCGCGTGTCTCAGCCTGGAGTCAAAATACCAAAGCTTCTTAATAAGTTTAAGTTGGATTTATTGATCGCAGTGATAACATGACCTTATGATCAATCTGACACTCAGGCAGCTCCGCTACTTCGAGGCGTTGGCGCGGCATGGCCATTTTGGACGCGCGGCGGAGACCTGCGCGATCTCCCAGCCCGCCTTGTCGATGCAGATCAAGGAAATGGAAGAAATACTGGGCGCGGAGCTCTTTGAAAGAGGTGCGCGTCAGGTATGGCTAACCAACTTCGGAGAGGCATTCGCCCCGCGCGTCCGCGACATCCTGCGTTCGGTGGATGAGCTGGAAGATCTGGCGCGCGCCTCGCGCGACCGGCTGGTGGGACCGTTGCGGATCGGCATCATCCCGACGATTGCGCCCTACCTGCTGCCGAGGATAATCGGCGACCTCACCCGTATGTATGACAGCCTCGACATCCACGTGCGCGAGACGCTGACGTCAAAGCTTCTTCAAGAGCTGGCGGAAAGGCGGATTGACACGGCGATTGTGGCTTTGCCGGTTTCCGAACCTTCGTTGACTGAGGTTGCATTGTTTACGGAGGAGTTCGTGCTGGTGCGGCCGAGCGAGCAGGAGGGCAAGCCGGCGCCTGATCGTGAAACGCTGAGCAAAATGAGGCTGCTCTTGCTCGAAGAGGGGCATTGTTTTCGCGACCAGGCTCTGTCGTTCTGCAACATGCACCCGGCGCGGCCACGGGAGTTGCTGGACGGCAGTACTTTGTCCACATTGGTCCAGATGGTCGGTGCCGGCATTGGCGTTACGCTGATCCCGGAAATGGCCGTGGCCGTGGAGACCCGCTCGGCGTCGGTGTCTGTCGCCCGCTTCAAGAAACCCCAACCTTCGCGAACGATTGGCATGATCTGGCGTAAGGAAAGCCCCTTGGCCGGGCAGCTCTTGCAGATTTCCGACGTGGTTCGCCGTTCAGCCCTGGCGTTGCGCGAGGAGCATGGTCAAGCGACAGAGTTGCGTTAATCGGGCGCAGCCGGAGAAGTCACGATCCTCCGCCGTCGCCGCCATCGCAGCCGCCAGCGCCTCCTCCGCCGCTATCGCAACTGCCGCTGTCCGAATGCTGGCCGCTGGAGCCGTGGCCCCAGCCCCATGGAGGGATGATGCGCCCTGAAGTGTCGCCGCCTCCCGTGCGCCGGTGTTGGCCGTCGGAAGGGAAAAGGGCCGCAAATCCGGATATCAGCAGCAGCGCCATCCCGGCCACTGCGAGGAACTGCGACGCGGAGAAATGCAGCGTCCATGTCAGGATGCCCGCAAGACCCGCTGCGACGACGATGCGGATAAGGACGTTACGCAAGGCTGCGCGATCCTGCGATTGACCACCCGGCTGGCCTGAATGTTACGCGCATCACGTATACGGATCAATCGCCGCGTGCTAATCCCGTTCGATCAGCGTCCCCGCGCCGTGCTCCGTGTACAATTCGATCAGCACCGCGTGCGGCACCTTGCCGTTGATGATCACGACGCCTTCCACGCCCGCCTCCACGACCTCGATGCAGCTCTCCACCTTGGGGATCATGCCGCCGGTGATAGTGCCGTCGGCAATCAGGCGCCGCGCCGCGCTGACCGTCAGTTTCTCGATCAGCTTGCCATCCTTGCCCAGGACGCCCGGAACATCCGTCAGAAGTAGCAGACGCTTGGCCTTCATCGCCGACGCGAGGGCGCTGGCGAAGGTGTCGGCGTTGATGTTGTAGGTGACGCCGTTCCGCGACGCGCCCAGCGGCGCCACCACGGGGATGAGATCGCCGCCCGTGATCACCTCCAGGATGCGCGGATTGACCTTCTCCGGTTCGCCGACGAAGCCGAGATCGACCGCCCGCTCGATATTCGACTCCGGGTCGCGGACCCGCCGCTCCAGCTTGCGCGCCATCATAAGGTTGGCGTCCTTGCCGGAGATGCCGCAGGCGCGTCCGCCCAGCCGGTTGATTTCAGCGACGATCTGCTTGTTGATCGAGCCCGCGAGCACCATCTCGACCACCTCGACGGTCGCGGCGTCGGTCACCCGCAGCCCGCCAGC
>JBNKDX010000329.1:0-2930 GCA_050288485.1 Rhodomicrobiaceae bacterium
AGGATTGGGGCCGGGTCATCTTCGACCGCCCTCCTGTCGGCGCCGAGAATTTCATCCCCGGCAAACAGATCGCCGCGACGCCGGGCCGGGTGATCTACCGTAACGAGTTGATCGAACTTATCCAATACAGCCCCACCACGGAAACCGTGCGGCCCGAGCCCGTGCTGATCGTTCCCGCGTGGATCATGAAATATTACATCCTCGATCTGTCGCCGGAGAATTCGCTGGTGAAAACGCTGGTGGACGCCGGTTTCACGGTGTTCATGATCTCCTGGCGTAATCCGGGAGCCGAGCTGCGCGATTTCGGCATGGACGAGTACCGCCGTCTTGGCGTCATGGACGCGCTCGACGCCATCGCCGCCGTCTGTCCGGGCGAAAAAGTCCACGCGACCGGCTATTGCCTCGGCGGCACGCTTCTCGCCATCGCTGCGGCGGAGATGGCGCGGGACAGAAACCACCGGCTCGCCTCGATGACCATGTTCGCCGCGCAGGTCGATTTCCGCGAGGCGGGCGAACTCATGCTGTTTATCAACGACAGCCAGGTCGCCTATCTTGAAGATGTCATGTGGGAGCAGGGCTATCTCGACACCCGCCAGATGGCACAGGCATTCCAGCTCCTGCGCTCCAACGACCTGATCTGGTCCCAGGGCATGCGCCAGTACATGCTCGGCGAGCGCCCCAGGCTGACCGACCTCATGGCCTGGAACGCCGACGCCACCCGCATGCCGTACCGCATGCACTCGGAATATCTCCGGCGCCTGTTCCTGAAAAACGACTTCGCCGAAGGACGCTACAAGGTGGAGGGCAGGCCGGTGGTGCTCTCGGATATCGAGGCGCCCATCTTTGCCGTGGGCACGGAGACCGATCACGTGGCGCCGTGGCGGTCGGTGTACAAGATCCTGCTGCTCACCAACACCGACGCAACGTTCCTCCTCACCGCGGGCGGCCACAATGTCGGCATCCTGGGGTTGGGCGAACGCCGTTCCGGACGCCCGAACAAGTCATACCGCGTTTCCGCGCGTCATAAGGGCTGCTGCTATGTCGATCCTGAAAACTGGCTGGCGAGCGCCGAGCGCCGGGAAGGTTCATGGTGGGGCGCCTGGATAGAATGGCTGGCCGAGCGGTCGGGAACGCCGAAGGCTCCCCCGCCGATGGGCGCGACCGACCTGGGCTACCCGCCGCTCAACCGCGCACCCGGCACCTACGTTTTCGAGCGGTGATGCAGGCGGCAGCCCGGTCAGAGACACTCCAGGAATAAAAAACGCGGACACAGCCGATGGCCCTTTTCGAATTCCTGTCCCACGGCCGCGAAGCCGCTCCCGAGGTCGAAGTGCGGCGGCTGACCGCGCGCGCCGTGATGACCTCACCGGCCCTCACCGTCGAACCGGCGACGCCCGTCGCAGACATCGCCATGCTTCTGGACGCACACGGCATCAGCGCCGTTCCCGTCGTGGACGCAACCGGCGCGCCGGTCGGCATCGTCAGCGACGGCGATCTCATCGGCCGCCCCGAAGAAGAACGCCGGGCGCGCCGGTCCTGGTGGCTGCGCCTTATCGCAGGCGGTGCGCAACCGGCCGCGAAGCCCCTTACCGGTGAGGCGGGCGAGCAGACGGCGCGGGACATCATGTCGGCGCCCGTCATCACCGTGACGCCGGAAAACACCGTCGGCGAGGTGGCGGAGCTTTTCACTGCCCATCGCATCAAGCGCGCCCCGGTCGTCGCGGACGGCCGCGTCGTGGGTATCGTCAGCCGGGCCGATCTCGTCCGGGCGTTTCTCGTCGGGCAGGGCGTGCAGGTCGCTCCGCGCCCGGCCCCCGCCGCTCCGCAACCGCAGGCGCAGCCCCCGGAATCCGCCGAGGCGGCAGCGGCGAAGAAGGAAGAACCAGCCGCGCCGAAGGAAGCGTCGGCCGACAGCTTCCGCGGCCTGGTGCAGGATTTCGAGCATATGGCCGACGAGCGCCGCGAGGCCGAACGCAGGGCTGCCGACGCGCTCAGAGCCGCCGCCGTGCAGCAACTGACGGGCCACCATCTCGGGGAGGAGGCGTGGCAGAACATGCTGCACCGCGCGCGCGAGGCGGCTGCGTGCGGGGCCACGGAACTGCTCATCCTCCGCTTTCCGCACGATCTGTGCAGCGACGGCGGACGGGCGATCAACGCCCCGGAGCCGGACTGGCCCGCCACGCTGCGCGGCGAGGCCGCGGAGGTTTATGTGCGCTGGGAACGCGAACTCAAGCCGAAGGGCTTCCACATCGCGGCGCGCGTCATCGACTTCCCCGGCGGTTTCATGGGCGACATCGGCCTGTTTATCGTCTGGGGGAAATAGACCATCGCGCCATGGCTGCGTTACAATTTGACGCACCACGCGGCATCTGCATATTCAATCCATGATCGACAAGCTGGAATTCCTCCTCTACCTCGCGCAGGAAAAGCATTTCGGCCGGGCGGCGGAAGCGGCGGGCGTGACGCAGCCGACGCTGTCTTCGGCGGTGAAAAGCCTGGAGGATCATCTCGGCGTGCAGATCGTCGAGCGCGGCCAGCGCTTCCGCGGTTTCACGCCCGAAGGCGAGCGCGTGCTGCATTGGGCGCGCAAGCTCGTCGGCGACGTGCGCACCATGCGCCAGGAAATCAACGCGCTGAAGCGCGGCCTCTCCGGCCACTTGCGGCTCGGCGTCATCCCGACCGCGCTGTCGTTCGTGGCGAAGCTCTCGGTGCCGTTCCGCCAGCTGTATCCCGAGGTGTCGTTCACGGTCTACTCGCTCAACTCCGGCGCCGTGCTCGACCGGCTGGAGAACCTGGAGATCGACGCCGGGCTGACCTATATCGACAACGAGCCGCTCCGGCGCGTGCAACACGTGCCGTTGTATGAGGAGCATTACGCATTGCTGGTGGCGCCCGGCAGTCCGCTGGCGAAGCGGGCGTCGATCTCCTGG
>JBNKDX010000330.1:0-2923 GCA_050288485.1 Rhodomicrobiaceae bacterium
CACCTGATGCTCGTGCTGCTTCTCCTCATCGGCGCCAGCGGTCTGGCGATGAAATTCGTCGCCCGCACGGACGTCGTTGCAGTGAAAGCATTCTTCATCGGGCTGATGACGTTCGATTTCCAGCCGCTGCCTGCCGACCCCGCGCTTCTCGCGCATCTGGCGCTGGTGGCGCTGCTCATGATCATCTTCCCGTTCTCGAAACTCCTGCACGCGCCGGGCCTGTTCTTCTCGCCCTCGCGCAATCAGGCCGACAATCCGCGCGAGCGCCGCTACGTACCGCGGCTCGGCGGCGCCCCTGCGGCTGGCGAATAAGGAGGCGCGATTATGGATCAGACTGTGACGAACGCCGCCCACCACGACGAACTGGCGCCCGATCCGCTGGACGTGCCCGCGATCTGCCCCGGCGCCATGGCGGAATGCAAGCCCTATGTCGCCGCGCCCCAGCATCAGGAGCCGCTCGGCTTTCCCGGTGAACTCGTGCCGGACTGGCAGGAAAAGGCCATCGCCAAGTTCGGCGAACTGCTGACCAGGAACCGCGCGCTCAAGGTCTATATGGACGCCTGCGTGCGCTGCGGCGCCTGCACGGACAAGTGCCATTATTTCATGGGCACGGGCGACCCGAAGAACATGCCGGTCGCGCGTCAGAACCTGATGCGCAAGGTCTATCGCCGCTATTTCACCACGGCTGGCAAGATCGCGCCCTGGCTCGTGGGTGCCGAAGACCTGACGCGGGAGGTGCTCGACGACTGGTACACCTATTTCCACCAGTGTTCGCAGTGCCGCCGGTGCTCGCTGTACTGTCCCTTCGGCATAGACACCGCAGAAATCTCCATGGCCGCACGCGAGATCATGGACTCCATCGGCATGGGGCAGAAATACTGCAACGAAATCATCGGCAAGGTCTTCAAGGTCGGCAACAATCTCGGCCTGCCGCCCAAGGCGCTGAAGGCGACGCTGGAGGGGCTGGAGGAGGAAATCGAGGAGGAGACCGGCGTTCCGGTCAAGCTGCCGCTCGACGTCGAAGGCGCGGACATCCTGTTGGTGGCGCCGTCGGCCGACTTCTTCGCTTCGCCGCATATGGAAGGCCTGATGGGCTATGCCAAGGTGCTGCACGAGGCGGGCGTCTCGTGGACGCTCAGTTCGCGTGCCTCGGAAGCGGCGAATTTCGGCATGTTCATCGGCTCGTATGAGAACATGCAGAGGGTGTCCAGCCGCGTCGGTCAGGCCGTACGCGACCTGAAGGTCAAGCGCCTGATCTTCGGCGAGTGCGGCCACGCCTGGCGCGTCGCCTACAACTTCCTCAACACGCTGGCCGGGCCGTTCGATAACCTCGACCCGCGCTATCCGGCGCCACAGCACATTTGCGAATTCACGCTCGACCTGATCCAGAAGGGCAAGTTGCGGCTCGACAAGTCGAAGAACGACCACATACGGCTCACCTATCACGACAGCTGCAACGTCGCGCGCGCCTCCCGGATGGGGAATAAGCCCGGCGGGCAGTTCGATATCCCGCGTGCGGTGCTGAAGGCCGCCTGCAACCACTATTACGACATGGCGCCCGACACGATCCGTGAGGCAACGGTTTGCTGCGGCGGCGGTGGCGGCGTTCTGACCGACGAAGTGATCGATCTGCGCAAGAAGGGCGCAGGCCCGCGCATGAAGGCGCTCAGGGAAGTGGCGGAAGATCACGGCGTCACGCACATGGCCTCGATCTGCGCCATCTGCAAGGCGCAGTTCTCCAAGGTTCTGCCCATGTACGACTTCGACATGAGCACGATCGTCAGCGTGCATCAGATGGTTTCCAACGCCATCATCCTCACCGGCTCGACGCAGGAAGCCGAGTGGAACGAGAAAATGAAAAACGGCGGGGCATGAGAACCCCGGCTTAAGAGAGCAGCGCTGCCTGCCCCCGAAGGGAGACGCTCAAATGGAAGAGAAAATGGAAACACCAGGCCAGCATACGTTCCGCCGTTTCAAGAGCGGCGAGTCGATGTGGGACTGGCCCGATCTGTCGGAAAAGATATTCCAAGCCGACAAGTCCTACAAATGCCCGACTTACGTGCAGCGGACGCCGCCCTGCCAGGGAGGCTGTCCGTCCGGCCACGACATCCGCGGCTGGCTGGCCATCGCGCGCGGCATGGACAAGCCGCCGGTTCCGGGCATGGTATGGCAGGAATACGCCTTCCAGCGCATGATGGATGCCAATCCCTTCCCGGCGGTGATGGGGCGCGTGTGCCCGGCGCCGTGCGAGGACGGCTGCAACCGTAACGAGGTGGACGAATTCGTCGGCATCAACGGCGTCGAGCACTATGTCGGGGACTGGGCGATCCGCAAGCGTCTGCCCGCGCCGTCGGCCGGCCCCGTGACGGGAAAGGCGGTGGCGGTTATCGGCGGCGGTCCCGCGGGCCTCGCGGCGACCTATTTCCTGCGCCGCAAGGGCCACGCCGTGACGCTGTTCGAGGCGCATGACCATCTCGGCGGCATGATGCGCTATGGCATTCCGAACTACCGGACGCCGCGCGACAAGCTGGACGTGGAGATCAACCGCATCCTGGCTATGGGCGTCGAGGTGCGGCTGAACACCAAGGTTGGCCACGACATCAGCGTCGCCGATCTTGAGGCGCGCTACGACGCGATCTTCTGGGCTATCGGCGCGCAGAAGGGCAGGGGGCTGCCGGTGCCGGGCTGGGATGCGCCGAACTGCCTGACGGGTGTGGAGTTCCTGGAATCCTTCAACAGTGGCTGGATGTTCTCGACCGCCAAGCGCATCGTGGTCGTCGGCGGCGGCGACACGTCCATCGACGTCGCTTCGGTCGCCCGCCGGCTCGGCCACATTTCGCACACGGCGGAGAAAGACGCGGCACCGCACGACACGATGGGCTTTACCGCCCACGACGTCGCCGGCACAATCCGCCGCGAAGGC
>JBNKDX010000331.1:0-2923 GCA_050288485.1 Rhodomicrobiaceae bacterium
GAGCCTCAAACTGGTCAAAGTTAAGGGGCGGCCACGCAGCCGCCCCTATCAAAATCAACGCAAGAATATGGCGGCCAGCCGCTGAAGCAGCCCCTTGGATTCTGCTGAGGGCTTCGGCGCGGTCCCAGCGGAAACCTGAACTTGGGGGTTCACCTGCTCAGGGCGGTTTCCGTTCTATTTCGCGGCGAAGGGATGGTGCGCCGTGTCCTTCTTGGCCAGCGTTTCGGCGGCGGTCGGCGTACCGCTGACGGCGCGCTCGATGGCCTGCTTGGTGGCCTTGTAGTTATATTCCTGGATCTTGGCGTCGTCCTTCGCTTCCCAGTGAATGAACACGCCGACGCAGATGAAGAGATCGTCTGCTTCGGCGGCGGGAATGGTGCCGTCGGCGACGCTGTCGGCTACGGCCTTGGCGACGGCATACTGGGCCGGACCGAACATCTGTACGGCCTGCTCGGCGCCTTTGATCGTCACCTTGTTGTAAAGAATAGTATTCGGTTTACACAGAAGGTTCGGCTCGATGACGGCCAGAAGCGCCGTGAAGCCGTCCTTGTTATTCGTGAGCGCATTGCAGAACGCCGACTCGGCTGCGCTGCCGCGCGGGCCGATGATCAGGTCGATATGCGCGACTTCGTTGCCGTCGCCAACGAGCGACTCGCCCACACGTACGTTATGAATCTTAGCCATAACCCAGGACCCTCCAAGAAAGTTGTTTCCATCTTCCGCATTTGTGTACGGAAGCCCTGACAAACTATCCGTGTTGACAGCGCCTGACGCTCCAGCGCCAAACCGGTTGGCAAGATAGCCGCGTCTTAACGACGCACCTTTACCTTAATCACAACCCCCTTAAAATCGCAACAACGGCAGCGGACACATGCGGCGCGCTATCCAAAATTTGTTTGCAGGAGGCGGACGAACAGCGTCGCGACGGTGAGGTCGGCGCTGGTGCCAGGGTTGATGCCGCGCGCCTTGAGGGTGGCGTCGAGGCCGAGAAGCAGGGCGCGGCGTCCGGCTTCGTCCGGCAGGCAGGCGAGACGCCGCTCGGCATCGCAGGCGAGGGCGCGGATTTCTTCGGCTGTCTCCGGTCCGAATTTGCGCGCGATGTGGCTGTCGGGAAAGCGGGTGAGGAAATGGAGGTGGAGGCGCTCCGCTGCGGCGGGAGGGGCATCGCTTTCCCCGATAGCTGAGGCGGACGCTTCGAAGATATCGGCGAAATCGCTGGCATACTGAAGGGCGATGCGGTCGCGGGCGCTGGCTGCGCGCATGGCGTCGAGAAGCGTGACGCGGGCTGGGTTGCGCACGTCGTGCTCAGCGTCCGCGCCAAGGCCGCCCGGATTGGCCAGCGCGATGGCCTCGAAAGCGAGCGCGGCGTCCCGGATGGTCAGTTCTGACAGGACGACTGCGAGGTTTGTCCGCAAGCCGCGCGGTGTGGTTGCGCCGCCGCCGTCAGCTTCGACCATCTTTTCCGCCGCTGCCGCGAGGGGCGCGCACAGCAGGATGATGCCGAGATTGGTGTTCTGCCCGGTGCATGCCCGCGTCGCCCGCACCGCGCCCAGAATGCGCTCGCCGACGTCCGCGCCGCGCGCCGCGATGGAGGGGGCGGCAGCCTCGGCGCTCGTCTCGAAATCGGCGACCGTCATCCGGTGGCCATCGGCATAGATGTGAACATTGCCGGGCTTGAGCGCCTGCAGTTCGGCGTGGCACGCCTCGCGGAACGCAACCGCGATGGCTCGCTGCGTCACGGAGCGCCGCCCGTCCGCCGGGCCGTTCGCGCTCCCCGGCCGAGAGCTTCAAGGAACCGTGACGCCAGGATCGCGGCGACGGAGAGGCCAGGATTGGCCGCTTCCAGTCCGCTCCAGGCAGGCATGGCGTTGACTTCGAGCGTGAACAGCGTGCCGCAGCGGCCGCGAATGAGATCGACACCCGCGTAATCCGCGCCGACGGCCCGCGCCGCCCGCTGCGCCGTTTCGACGAGGTCGCTCGTGAGCACCGCCGGTTGCGGCAGCGCGCCCTGCTTGACATTGGTGATCCAGGTCTCGCCGATCCGGCTCATCCCGGCAACGACTTCGCCGCCGATGACGAACAGGCGGAAGTCCTGCCAGTGCTCGCCCGCGGGTTCGACGAAGCGCTGCAGATAATAGACGCCCGCCACTTCTTCCTCGGACGGCAGATCGTCCGCGCCATGGATTAGCCGCAGGCCGCGTCCCTGCGCCCCGAACAGCGGCTTCAGCACCAGCGCCGCGCCGCCCGCGCATTCCGCGGCGACGATCTCCGCCGCTTCGGTCCGCGATTGCGCTGTGCGGGTGACGGGCGTGGCGAGGCCCGCTTTCGCGATCAGATGCGTGGTCATGGATTTGTCCACGCAAGCTTCCAGCGCGCGCGCGTCGTTCCAGACCTTCACGCCAAGCTCGCGTAAGCCGTGCAGCACGCCGAGCCTCAGCGTCACCTGCTCGAAGGTGCCCGCTGGCAGGTTGCGCACGATGACGCCGTCCGGCAGGTGCGCCTCGAAACCGGGAATACGCAGGCCGTGTTTCACGCGGCTGTCGACGCCGCAGGCTTTCAGCGACACGATCCGGACATGAGCGCCCAGCACCGCAAGATCCGCGGCGATTTTCTGTGCGGGCCGGTCGCCGGACTCCGCGAAGATCGCGATGCGGAGGGCATCCTCTGGCCGGACCGTCTTCTTACGAGAAGCTGGCATCGATGAGTGCCGGGTTGATCTGTCCGGCGTGGAAACTCTTGCCGGACTCGATGGCGGTAATGGTGACCGACGCTGGGCTGAACAGCTTCGGGTCGATGGCGTAGAAATCCCCCATTACGCTGTCGAAAATCTCGCGGAAAGGGCGCCCGTAGGAGCGCGACGCCTTGCTCGGCAGAAGCTTGGCGAGGTTTTCGGCGTCCGATGCCGGGCCGGTGACGAAAAGCT
>JBNKDX010000332.1:0-2895 GCA_050288485.1 Rhodomicrobiaceae bacterium
GGAGAAGTTCGGATTTAAGCAGCTTTCGTCCGGAGATATGTTGCGCGGCGCCGTGGCGGCGGGGACACCGGTGGGCCTGCAGGCGAAATCCTTTATGGAAAAAGGCGCGCTCGTCCCGGATGATCTGGTTGTCGAGATCGTATTTCAGGCGCTTGACGGCAGCAGTGACGCCAAGGGTGTCATCCTGGATGGCTTTCCGCGGACGGTCGATCAGGCCCGGACGCTTGACGGCAAGCTGGCGGCCAAGGGTGGCGGCATCGACCGCGTGATCGTCATCCAGGTGCAGGATGACCGGCTTGTCGAGCGTATCACGGGCCGTTTCACCTGCGCCAAATGCGGCGAGGGCTACCACGACAAGTTCAAACGCCCGGCAGTCGAGGGCGTTTGCGACAAATGCGGGGCGACGGAGTTCACCCGCCGCGCGGACGATCAGGCCGAGACGGTGCGAGCCCGCCTTCAGGCCTATCACGCGCAGACGGCGCCGCTCATCAACTATTACGGCGAGAGCGGCAAAGTGGCGACGATCGATGGTGAGGCTTCGATTGCAGAAGTGTCACGCCAGATCGGCGAAGTTTTTGGAGTCAATGCGACAAGTTGAAAGAATCGTGTCTGGAGGTTGACGCCACTGGTGAATATCCGCTAAATAGCCACTCCTAGACCGAGATGGTAGAGTTGGGCCCGGATGAAGCTTCGTTCGGGCCCCGCCTCTTTGCGGATTTGCCCTCAGGCTCAGAACAAGAACGGCGGGAAGCAGGAAGGCGGGCCGCCCTGAAGGAGATTGAATCGTGGCACGTATTGCGGGTGTCAATATCCCCTCTAACAAGCGCGTGGAAATCGCGCTGCGCTATATCCATGGCATCGGACCGAAGTTCGCCAAGGAGATATGCGACAAGGTCAGCATCCCCGCTGAGCGCCGCGTCAATCAACTCTCCGACGCCGAGGTGCTGCAGATCCGTGAGATGATCGACCGGGATTATGTGGTCGAGGGCGACCTGCGGCGAGAAGTCGCAATGAACATCAAGCGGCTGATGGATCTGGGCTGCTATCGCGGCCTGCGCCACCGCCGCGGCCTGCCTGTGCGCGGCCAGCGCACGCACACCAATGCGCGCACCCGCAAAGGTCCGGCCAAGCCCATCGCCGGCAAGAAGAAGTAAGGTTTGTTCAGCCGCGCCGCGGCTCACTCGTTAAGGATGGAATGGCATGGCCAAGGACAAGACGCGCGTTCGCCGCCGCGAAAAGAAGAATATCACATCGGGCGTGGCGCACGTTAACGCCTCGTTTAACAATACCATGATTACGATCACGGACGCGCAGGGGAATGCGATATCTTGGTCGTCGGCCGGCACGATGGGCTTCAAGGGATCGCGCAAATCCACGCCCTATGCGGCGCAGATGGCTGCCGAGGATGCGGGCAAGAAGGCGATCGAGCACGGGATGAAGACCATCGAGGTCGAGGTCAGCGGCCCCGGTTCCGGGCGCGAATCCGCACTGCGCGCGCTTCAGTCCTGTGGTTTCCAGATCGTGTCCATCACCGATGTGACGCCCATTCCGCATAATGGCTGCCGCCCCCGTAAGCGGCGCCGCGTATAAAGTCGACGGCTGGACGGGCGCTCCGCCGGCCGCCGCCGCACAATTTCGGCGATGTCGCATCCATTCCGGGAAACGGCCTTCCCGGCTCTCGATGGAGGGATGCGCCGCCGCAGAATTCAGGCACCGGCCGTCGCCGGTGCGCCGCATGACATAAGAACGAGGTTCTCCGTGCTGCAGAAGAACTGGCAAGACCTGATCAAACCCGCCAAGCTCAGCGTCACCCCCGGCCGCGATTCCAAGCGCCAGGGCAAGATCGTCGCCGAGCCTCTGGAACGCGGCTTCGGCTGGACGCTCGGCAACGCTTTGCGCCGCGTGTTGCTCTCATCGCTGCAGGGTGCCGCAATCACCAGCGTGCACATCGACGGCGTGCTGCACGAGTTCTCGTCCATCCCCGGCGTCCGCGAGGATGTGACGGACATCGTGCTCAACCTGAAGGCCGTGGCATTGCGCATACACTCCGAGGGCGTGAAGCGCATGGTCCTGAAGAAGGAGGGCCCGGGCGTGGCGCTTGCCCGCGATATCGAGGCAGGGCCGGACATCGAGATCCTCAATCCGAACCACGTCATCTGCACACTCGACGAAGGCGCTTCGGTCCGCATGGAGTTCACCGCCGCTCTCGGCAAGGGCTATGTCGAGGCGTCGCAGAACCGCCCCGAGGACGCGCCGATCGGCCTCATCCCCGTGGACAGCATTTACAGCCCGGTCCGCAAGGTGTCCTACAAGGTGGAAAACACCCGCGAAGGGCAGAACCTCAACTTCGACAAGCTCACCATGGAAGTCGAGACCAACGGCTCCGTCGTCCCCGAAGATGCATTGGCGCTGGCGGCGCGCATTCTGCAGGATCAGCTCTCGATCTTCGTCAATTTCGAGGAGCCGCGGAAGGAGGTCCGCGAAGAGCGGGCGCCGGAACTGGAGTTCAACGCTGCGCTGCTCAAGAAGGTGGACGAGTTGGAGCTTTCCGTCCGCTCGGCGAACTGCCTGAAGAACGACAATATCGTTTATATCGGCGACCTCATTCAGAAGACCGAAGCCGAAATGCTGCGCACGCCGAATTTCGGGCGCAAGTCGCTGAATGAAATCAAGGAAGTGCTCGCCGGCATGGGTCTCCATCTCGGTATGGACGTGCCGAACTGGCCGCCGGACAATATCGAAGAGCTGGCCAAGCGCTTCGAGGATCAGTACTAAGCGGGTTGACGCGCGTATGGCGCATACCGCAGTGAAAAGGAATCGAGGGGAATAGTCATGCGCCACCGCAAAGCAGGCCGGAAATTCAGCCGGACCGCGGAACACCGTCGGGCGCTGTTC
>JBNKDX010000333.1:0-2858 GCA_050288485.1 Rhodomicrobiaceae bacterium
TGTCAGTACGATTGACCTTCGCACCGTGCAAAACTCAATGGCCGATCAGCAGAGGATAATAAACAGGCTCACCACAGCAGATACCGGGGTGTTTGCTTTTGCCGTGGATAAGTCCGATGGGGGCTTCGAGGCTATTGTGGTGCGTTCTTCTGTAAAGAACGCCTGTCTCGAGGCAGCGAACGAAATTATGGTCCAAGGGCTGGCCAGCATACATGGGGGGTTAAGGCAAGCGGGAATTATTAACACCCGGGATCAGTTGATCCTCCCCATTACTAAGTCCTTGCCTCCCAATTTTCAGGATCCTGCAAAAACGGACCCAAGGGGTAAAGCCCTGACCCTGGAGATTAACCTTTCACAATTAACCCGAAAGAATATCGAGAGGCGTTCTCCTCAGAGCGCCGATCGGCACCACCAACCGTCGCAGTAGCTTTGCGGAATCCCCGGTATTCGCGGGCTGCTCGTTCACGCGATTTCGGAGGATGAAAGACTTTCGATAATAAAGGGGACACGATGATTCATCGTGTCCCCGCCGTTTACGTCGTTTAAGCTTTACGGCTATCAGGCTTTCTTGCGGCGACGCAGACCCGCTGTTAGCGCAGGCCACGAACCGTAAATAAACGCCGGAATTGGATAGTTGCAGAGCAACTGTAGTGGCGCGCTCAGCGATTGCGGTCTGCCCCAACGCACACCAGCATGCTACCGTACTCGGACGCGTCAAGGCCAAGCCGGGCGAAGCCCGGTGCTGCGCAGCCTTGACCCGTTAAGCACGACCGCGCCGATTGAGGGGGCGGCGGGGGCGCTATTGGAGGTTCAACAGTAGCGCAGCGGCAGGAGATCGCTGCCGTCGGTCGCACCCCAGCACTCATGCCCGGACTTCCCAGTTCCCGTTCCCGAACGCTGTAGAGGAGGCGGGAAGCGGAAGTGGGAAGCGCCGGGGCGGTGGCGCCATTCTCTCGGTGATTGTCGCGGGAGTGCTCAGCAGTTGGTGAGACGATAACCGTCGTCGGCTTTGACGATGCGGCCGTCGGCACCGAGGGCTGCCAGGCGCTCGTAGAGGGTGGCTGCGCGAACGCGGCACCGGGAGCGCAAGGTGGTGAATGGTAAGGCGTGGCTGGCTTCGGCGAGGGCGGTGGTGATGCGCTCGTCGAGCGAGGAAGGCGCAGGCGCTGCCGGGGCGCGGCGGTCGATGACTTCGAGCGCGAGGGCGTCGCCGCGCTGTGCCAGTTCGAGGGCGACGGGTGCCATGGAGGATGCGGCGCGGTGCTCGACGGTGAGGGTGAGTTCCTCGGCCTGGCGCCGGAGGTAGAGATTGGAATCGCCCCAGGCGTGGAACTCGGATGATCCGCGCAGCGCCTGACCGGCGCGGACGCTGGCACCGCCTTTCTTGGCATGATGGACGATGATGACGGCCACGGCATAGCGCCGCTGCAATTCGCGCAAATAGGCGAGCAAAGGTGCGACGTCGCCACTGGCGTTTTCGTCGATGCGGTGGAGACGCACGAAGGGATCGAGCACGAGGAGGCGCGGCCTGAGCGTGGCGACGGTTTCGGCGAGGTTGTTGCGGTCGGTCTCGAGGTCAAGCCGCAAGGAGGGGACGGTAATGACCTGGACATCGAGCCCGGCGAGAGGAAGGCCGACCGCGGCGCAGATGCCTTCGAGCCGTTGGCGGACGACATGAAGAGCGTCTTCGGCAGCGTAAAGCAGCACGCGGCCTGGGCGCGGTACGTCGAAGCGGCGCAGGCACGGGATTCCAGCGGCGACCGCCACGGCGAGATCCAGAGCGAGGAAGGATTTGCAGCATTTGGGCTCGCCGTCGATGATGCCGACGGCTTCTTCCGCCCACAGCCCTGTGACCAGCCAGCGGCAGTCTTCGGGGCGCGTTCCGAGGTGATAGGCGGCCTCGACCGGGAGGAGGCTCATCGGCGCCGTCCCGCCGTCTGCCTCGGTTCGGCGGCAGGCGGAGCACAGGTTTCCAGGAACAGTTTTTCGTCGATCTGCCGGGCCTCACGCTCGGCGGCGAAGGCGAGCAACTCACTGGCGATGTTCATCAGTGCACGCAGATTGCCCTGGGCGTGATCGCACAAGGTAGAGATCAACTCGGGCGTCATCAGCTTGGCGGCACCGGCCTTCTGCAGACCGTTCTCGATGTATTCGCGTAACTCCTCCGGCGTAGCGCGTTCAAGGGCGAGGCGGACGCGCATGCGGCTGGCGAGCGGCATCAGTTCGTCGGAACGCAGACGTTCGACGAGGCGGCCGTCACCGGCGAGCACGACGGTGAGCAGAATGTGGCTGTCGAGACGTGCGGAGGACAGGAGGCGCAGTTCGGCGAGCACGGCGGGCTGCATCTCCTGCGCCTCGTCGACGATGAGGACGGGCCGCGACAGGGTGGCATCGATGTGGGTCTGCCAGCGGTCACGGAGCATCTTGGCGCCGCCCCAGCGATTGGCTGGCCGCAGTTCGACGCCGAACATGTCGCCCATCTCGCGGTAGAAGTCGGACAGGCCTTGCCTGCATGAGCGAAGCATGGCGGCGGCGCAGCAGGCGTTCAAACGTTGCGAACGTCGCGGGTGTTTGCGTCATATCCGCCGGATCGGCGGCAATGCGATAGGTGCCCAGGATATCGTGAGCGTCCTGCGGACGGCTTTTCGGGATCTTGTTTTTAAAAACGATGGCGGCCGCTTCCTCGACGGCGAATTCGGTGCCTTCGATGAAGTTCGAGAAGAACGCCTCGAAGAAGGGCAGCGTCGTGCCGTCGCCCGGAACGGCGAGCCGCGTGTGGGGCGGCGTGCGGTGAAGCGCGACGCGGAGCAATTCGAACAATTCGAGGCGTTCGGGATCGAAGGGCATGCCGATCCGCC
>JBNKDX010000334.1:0-2851 GCA_050288485.1 Rhodomicrobiaceae bacterium
TGACCCGTTTTGAAGCAATGGGCCATACGCCGGGGCGTACGGTGGCGGGGGAGGCGCGGGTCAATCCGGAATACCCGTTCACGCTGGATTTGCGTCTGCCGGAACGGAGGGGCTGAAAGGAGGGTTGCGCCGGCTGTTCCGTGACGTTATGGAAACGGTCCCGGCAGGGAGCGCAGCCTTGCCTGTGAAATACAGGGTACGGATTGCTGAATTTGCTTGCGAATCAGTGCTCCCCAGCCTGTTATGAGAAATGGTTAACTTAATTTCAACAAAATGAGTCGATCTTTTCGGCGCGTGCAAGAGGCACTGAGGATGTCGATCAGTATCGTTCTTCGTTTTGCGTTTCTCGCCGCCGCCGCTGTTATGCTGTCGGGGTGCCCGCTGGGGATGGGCGGCAGCGACGTTGTGCCTGCGATGAAGCAGTTGTCCCCGGAAGCTCAGGTTCTCCTGGCGAAGAAGGGGATGCGCGCCGAATCGCCGATCTTCGTCCGCGTCTTCAAGGAAGAGTCGCAGCTCGAAATCTGGAAGCGCAAGGACGACGGGCGCTTCTATCACTTCAAGACCTATCCTATCTGCGCTTGGTCCGGCACGCTCGGGCCGAAGGTTCTTGTCGGCGACAAGCAGTCTCCGGAGGGCTTCTACACGGTCACGCCCGGCCAGATGAACCCGAACAGCCAGTTCCATCTGGCGTTCAATCTCGGCTATCCGAACGCTTTCGACAAGGCGAACGGCCATACCGGCAGCGCGCTCATGATCCATGGCGACTGCCGCTCGGCGGGCTGTTTCGCCATGACCGATGCGCTGATCGAGGAGATTTACATCCTTGCGCGCGAGGCGTTCCAGGGCGGTCAGAGGCAGTTCCAGGTCCACGCCTTTCCCTTCCGCATGACGGCCGGGAATATGGCCCGCCATCGCGGCGACAAGTGGTACGGCTTCTGGAGGACGCTGAAGGAAGGCTACGATTCATTCGAAATTTCCCGCATCCCGCCCAAGGTGGCGGTGTGTTCGCGTCAATATCTCGTGAACGCCAATTTCTTCGGACAGGTGGCGACGCCCGATCCGGCGGCCGAGTGCCCGGCCTATCGTAAGCTCCAGCCCAAACCCTTCGATCCGTTCGCGAACACGCCCATCCTGGCCCAGGCCGGCGGCCAGCAACGCCCGCCCGCCCGCGTGGCGTCTTTCACGAACCATCCCGTCCCGACGGCGTCCGCGGGAACGGCGAGGGCTGCGGGCGGCGGGCAGCCGCAACCGGCGTATGGCGCCCAGCAGCGGCAGGTCAGCGCGCAGCCCGTCCAGCACGAGCCGCAGAGGCGCGCCCCGCAGGTCCGCCCCGAGCCGCGGCGGCAGGCGGCGGTTGCGGCGTCGCGCGACGAGCCGCAGCCGGTCGAGACGGTGCATCCCCAGGAGAGCGATCAGCCCATCGCCGCGTCCCTTCAACCGCAGGCGGTGGTGCAGGAGACACGCCCAACGGAGCCGAAGCCGCTCGTCACGCGCGGCATTCACCATGTCGTGGAGTCCAGCAAGGGCGACATGATCGCCCCGCGCAGGGCGCCAGCCCAGCAGGCGCAGTCGGCTGAATACGGCTACGGGCAGACCAACAGTTCGGGCAGCGGCGCGCAGATCCGCTAAAAGCGTGGCCGCCTTTCCAATGTCTTTCGAACCGCACAAGTTCCGCAAACAACCGGGGCTTACGGCCGGACGTGTCTGGGTGCTTCTTATTCGGAGGGGCGTATATTGAGTGACAAAGGATCGCCGTCGCGGGGGGGACGCGTATCCCGGAAGGCGCGCATCGGGTTTGTCGCCCTGGCGGTCATGTTTGCCGCCGCTTTCGTATTGCTCGGCGGATACGGATATCGCGTGTTCGATTCCGGCGTCATGGCGCTGCGTCACATGCACCGGCTGTTTTACTACGCCAATGGCTGGCCGCTGCCCGGAACGCCCGATCTCGCCAGGCTTGACGAGCGGCTGGCCGCAAAGGGCCTCAAGCGCGGCGATCCTGTCTTCATCCGCATTTTCAAGAGCGAGCTGCAGCTTGAGCTGTGGATGAAGAAGAACGGGCGCTTCGTCCATTTCGCCTCCTATCCGATCTGCTTCTGGTCCGGCAGGCTTGGGCCGAAGAAGCGTGAAGGCGATCGTCAGGCTCCGGAGGGCTTTTACACCGTCGGCCGAGGCCAGCTCAATCCGCGCAGCCGCTGGCACCGCTCCTTCAACCTCGGCTATCCGAACCTCCTCGACCGCGCCCATGGCCGCACCGGGGGATATCTGATGGTCCATGGCGGCTGCTCGTCCATCGGCTGCTATGCGATGACCAACGCCGTGGTGGACGAGATCTGGAACCTCATCACGGCGGCCCTGAGCAAAGGTCAGCAGCGCTTCGCCGTGCATGTCTTTCCCTTCCGGCTGACATCGGCGCACCTCGCCGCTTATCGCGAACACCCGTCGTCGGCGTTCTGGCGGGATCTGAAGGCGGGTTACGATCTGTTCGAGGCTCACCGCCTGCCGCCGCGCATCGTCTTCCGCGCGGTGCTGTTCCGCCGCCTTCACCATCTCGTCGATCTCCCGATCGCTCAGCCCGGAAGAGGCCGTGATGGTGATCTTCTGCTCCTTGCCCGTGGCCATGTCCTTGGCGGAAACATTTACGATGCCGTTGGCGTCGATGTCGAACTTCACCTCGATCTGGGGCACTCCCCTCGGCGCGGGCACGATGCCGTCCAGGTTGAAGCGGCCCAGGGTCCGGTTGTCGCTCGCCATCTGGCGCTCGCCCTGAAGCACGTGGATCTCCACCGACGTCTGGTTGTCCGCCGCGGTGCTGTAGACCTCGCTCTTGGATGCAGGGATCGTGGTGTTCCTC
>JBNKDX010000335.1:0-2832 GCA_050288485.1 Rhodomicrobiaceae bacterium
CGGATGATGATCTTGGGCATATCGCCATCGACGGCAAGCGGCTGCGCGGCGGCCAGCACGGGATACGCTATCGCCAGCCTGCCCGCTGACAAGATTGATCCGGACGCTTTATCGCAATTCGCCCGCGACCATTGGCGGATCGAGAAAGGCCTGTTCCATGTGCGCGACGTCGCCTTCGATGAGGACGCCTGCCACGCGCGCTCAGGTTCGGCGCCAAGGGTGCTGGCCGATCTCCGCAACGCCGCCCTCACCCTCATCCGCCGCACAGCACAGAAGCCACGCCCCGCCCGCGAAGCCTTCGCCGAACGAGAATGGAGCGCAATCAGGCTTGTCATGAGCGCATGAATTGAATTGCCCTGTCCTTCCAGCCGCCCGGCCAGCATCGGAACACACGCCCCACAGCGTGCCGCGCGGCGCCCATCCGCCATGATTTTCGACACAGCCGCGCACTATGCTATAAGCTGGCCGTGAACGGTTTGTCATGAATACGCCTGCCCTGGCCCTTTCGACACAGGACTTGATGGATCAGCGTCTTTCACCACCCTTTTTCGATCCGCTCGCGACGCGCGACGCTCTCGACGCGCTGTGGAACCGCCATGGAGAGAACCGTCCGGAGATGCGGGCGGAACTGCTGACCCTTCTCAAGGGGCTGGTGCAAAACGCCCGTGCCGCAGCGCAGGCCGGTCTTGAGGCTGACGGCAATGGCCGGCGCTGCGCCCGCGCGCTATCCATTTTTCAGGACGAACTGATCCGGCTCATTTACGACTTCATCACCGCCCACGTCTATGTCGTGGAGAACCCGACCGAATCCGAACGGATGAGCATCCTGGCTACCGGCGGCTACGGGCGCGGACTGATGGCGCCGCATTCGGACGTCGATCTGCTCTTTCTCCTCCCCTACAGGCAGACGCCGTGGGGGGAGAGCATCGCCGAATACATGCTCTATCTGATGTGGGATCTGGGCTTCAAGGTCGGCCACGCCACGCGCTCGGTGGACCAGACGATTCGTTTCGCCAAGACCGACGTGACCACGCGGACAGCTTTGCTGGACGCGCGTTTCATACTTGGTGACGAGGCGTTGTGGGAAAAGTTCCGGACCCAGTTCCGCGAGCAGGTGCTTGCCGGCGGCCAGCGCGAATTCATCACGGCCAAGCTGGAAGAACGCATCAAGCGCCACGAGCGCGCCGGGGCGTCGCGCTACAAGGTCGAGCCGAATATCAAGGACGGCAAAGGAGGGCTGCGCGATCTCCACACGCTTTATTGGATTGCGAAGTATCTGCATCCCGATTTGAACGGCGAGGATTTCGTCGAACGGGGCGTATTCACACATTCGGAATACGTCATGTATCGCCGCTGCGAGGACTTTCTCTGGACGGTGCGCTGCAATCTGCACTTCCTCGCCAATAAGCCGGAGGAGCGGCTGACGTTCGACCTGCAGCTCGCCATGGCCAAGCGGCTGCATTACCGCGAGCGCCTGGGCCTCATGGCCGTCGAGCGGTTCATGAAGCACTATTTCCTGATCGCGAAGGACGTCGGCGACCTCACGCGCGTACTCTGTTCCGGTCTGGAAGTGCAACAGCTCAAGGTTCTGCCGCAACTGAACAGGCTCTTGCGGCCGCATACCTGGCGCACGCGCACGCGGCTCGCAGCGATCAGCGATTTCCGCATCGTCAACGGCCGCATCACCGCCAAGAACCAGAATGTGTTTCGCGACGATCCGGTCAACCTCATCCGGATGTTCTACCTCGCCGACAAGCACAACATCGAATATCACCCCGAGGCCATCCGCCTCGTGCGCCACTCGCTGCACTACATCGACGACCGCTTGCGCAACGACGCGGAAGCGAACCGCCTGTTCGTGGAAATCCTCACTTCGCGCTCGCAGCCGGAAATCGCGCTCAGGCGCATGAACGAGGCGGGCGTGCTGGGACGCTTCATCCCCGATTTCGGGCGGGTGGTGTCGATGATGCAGTTCAACATGTACCACCACTTCACGGTAGACGAGCACCTCATCCAGACGGTGGGCATCCTCTCGGCCATCGAAAAGGGCGATCTGGGCGAGGAACTCCCTCTTTCGACCGGGATCATCAAAGACATCGAAAACCGCCGCGCGCTCTATCTCGCCGCATTCCTGCACGATGTCGCCAAGGGACGGGAGGAGGATCATTGTACCGCCGGGGCGCGCGTCACCCGCGAGATCGGCCGGCGCCTCGGCTTCACGCCCGCCGGGACCGCCGTCGCCGCCTGGCTCGTCGAGCATCACCTGGTCATGAGCCAGTTCGCGCAGAGCCGCGATCTCAACGACCCGAAGACCATCCGCGACTTCGCCGATATCGTGCAGAGCCCGGAACTGCTGATGCTCCTGGTCATCCTCACCGCCGCCGACATCCGCGCCGTGGGGCCGGGCGTGTGGACAGGCTGGAAGGGGCAATTGCTGCGCGCGCTCTACGCGGAGACCGAGCCGATCCTGACCGGCGGCCATACCGGCATGCCGCGCGAAGCGCGTGTCCGCGAGGCAGTGGAGGCTTTCGAGGGCGCGATGGCCGGGCACCCGGCGGAGGAAATCCAGGCTTTCGTCGCCCGCCAGGACCCGTCCTACTGGCTGCGCACCGATCTTGCGCGCCAGCTCGCGCACGCGAACCTCGTGGCGGGGGCGGCAAGGGATCGCAAGAGCTTCGCCTACGACGTGAAGACCGACGAATTCACCTCGCATACGGAGCTTATGCTGTGGGCCGCGGACCGGCCCGGTTTCGCCGCCACCATGGCCGGTGCTTGCGCAGCGGCAGGCGCGAACATCGTCGGCGCCCACATCACCACCACGCGCGACGGCAT
>JBNKDX010000336.1:0-2803 GCA_050288485.1 Rhodomicrobiaceae bacterium
GCGCCTGCCGTGCGGGACACGGCGCAGGAAAGCGATTCCTCCGTACCCGCCGGTCCGGAGGCGATCCCGGCAGGCGTGAGCCTGGCCTCACTGGTAGCCCAGGCCGCGACCTCGGAGAGCGAAGCGCCATCAGGCGAGAGACATGGCGACGATGCGGCTTCCGGCGCCAGCGGGGAAGCACCAGCGGGCCAGGAGGCTCAGATGGACCGCCTGCTGCGCGAGGTTTTCGAAAGCCATTCCGGCGGCGCAGCCCCGTCTCACATGCCGGCCTCGGCCGAAGCTGCCGAACCGGTTGACGCAGCGCCAGCGGTGCCGGATACGAACGCTGCGGCCAAAGATGATGAGGCCTCACACTCCATGAAAACCGCGCTCCTCGACCGGCTGCGCGTCATGAAAGAGCGCCAAACAGGCTGACTGCTTTCTCTTGCTGAAGAAAACTGTTTTGCGGGACGGGCGCCTCCATGGGGCGCCCGCGAGCGCGGGGGCGGCGCACACCTGATTCTTCAGGAAAGCCGTGGCGCGTGAGAAACGCTTGCGGCCCGCGGCGTCCGCGAGCCGCCCTACCCCATTGCGGGAGAGAGACGGAGGCGCGCCTGTTCAGCGGGTCGGCACCGGCTTCTCGCCGCGATAGTCGTAAAAGCCGCGCTGCGTCTTCCGGCCCAGCCAGCCAGCCTCGACATACTTCACCAGGAGCGGACAGGGCCGGTATTTCGAGTCCGCCAGCCCTTCGTAAAGCACCTGCATGATCGACAGGCAGGTGTCCAGCCCGATGAAATCCGCCAGCTGCAGCGGCCCCATGGGATGATGCGCGCCGAGCCGCATCGCCGTGTCGATGGCCTCGACCGTGCCGACGCCCTCGTAAAGCGTGTAGACGCCCTCATTGATCATCGGCAGCAGGATGCGGTTGACCATGAAGGCCGGGAAGTCCTCGGCCACGGCGATGGTCTTGCCCAGGCTGGTCGCGAATTCGCGCGCGGTGGCGAAGGCGTCTTCCGCCGTGGCGATGCCGCGGATCATCTCGACGAGTTCCATCACCGGCACCGGATTCATGAAATGCATGCCGACGAAATGCTCGGGGCGGTCCGTGGAAGCCGCGAGACGCGTAATGGAAATGGACGACGTGTTCGTCGCCAGCATCGCCTCGGGCTTCAGATGCGGGCAAAGCGAATGAAAAATCTTGCGCTTGACGTCCTCGTCCTCGACCGCGCTTTCGATGACGAGATCGGCGTCGCCGAATTCCTCCAGCGAGGGGGCATAACGGATGCGGGCGAGCGCAGCCTTCCGCACGTCTTCCGTGATCTTTCCGCGTGCGACCTGCCGCGCCATGTTGCCGTTGATCGTCGCCAGCGCCGCCTCGACCCTGTCCTTCGCCACGTCGAAAAGACCGACCTCATAGCCCGAGAGCGCTACCACATGCGCAATGCCGTTACCCATCTGGCCGGCACCGATAATTCCCACTTTCTTAATGACCACGTTCTGAAGTCCTGGGCTGGCCCCCGCTGGGCGGGTGGCGGCGGGTGTTATGGGTTCCATGCTCGTCATGGGCTACCTCGACGGTGTTATAGACCAGCTTTTGTTAATTCGGCCTCAAACTCCGGCAAAGCCTGGAAAAGGTCAGCCACGAGGCCGTAGTCAGCGACTTGGAAAATCGGCGCGCCCTCATCCTTGTTGATGGCGACGATGACCTTCGAGTCCTTCATACCAGCCAAGTGCTGAATAGCTCCTGAAATGCCCACTGCAATATAAAGCTCCGGCGCAACTATTTTGCCGGTCTGGCCGACCTGATAGTCGTTCGGCACATACCCTGCGTCCACCGCGGCCCGGCTGGCTCCCACGGCTGCGCCCAACTTGTCCGCGATGCGCGTGATGAGCTCGAAGTTTTCGCCCGACTTCATGCCGCGTCCGCCCGAAATGATGACGCGCGCCGCGGTAAGCTCCGGCCGGTCGGAGACCGACAGTTCCTCGCCCACGAACGCGGACAGCCCCGCGGGCGCGGTAGCGGCGATGGTCTCGACCGGGGCGGCTCCGCCCTCGGGCGCGGCGGCGAATGCCGTCACGCGCACCGTGATCACCAGCTTCGCGCCGGCGGGCGCTTCGACCGTCTGAATGGCGTTGCCCGCATAGATGGGCCGCTTGAAGCGGTTCGGCGCCTCCACCTCGATGATATCCGAGATCTGCGGCACGTCCAACAGCGCCGCCACGCGCGGAAGGATGTTCTTCGCCGTCGTCGTCGCGGGAGCGATCAGCGCGTCGTAGCCCTGCATCAGCGGGGTGATGAGCGCGGCGGCTTCCTCGGCGAGCTGGTGGCCGAGATGCGGGCCTTCTGCGATGAGCACCTTGCGCACGCCGGCCAGTTTCGCCGCCGCCTCAGCCGCCGGGCCGCAGGCCTCGCCCGCGACGAGTATGTCGATATCGCCGCCGACGGCCTGCGCTGCGGTCAGGGCTTTAGCGGTGGCCGGGCTCAGGGCGCCCTTGTTATGTTCGGCAAATAACAGGATCGCCATCAGATCACTCCAGCTTCTTCACGCAGTTTCGTTACGAGTTCGGCCACGCTTTTCACGATCTCGCCAGCCTTGCGGGCGCCGGGCTCCTCGGTCTTCAGGATCTTGAGGCGCGGTTCCAGATCGACGCCCAGCGTCGCCGGATCGACCTCCGCGAGCGGCTTGGACTTGGCCTTCATGATGTTGGGAAGCGAGGCGTAACGCGGCTCGTTGAGGCGCAGATCGGTGGTGACGATGGCGGGGAGCGCGAGCGACACGGTCTGCAGCCCGCCGTCGATTTCGCGCGTGACCTGGAGGCGGCC
>JBNKDX010000337.1:0-2799 GCA_050288485.1 Rhodomicrobiaceae bacterium
GCTCGGCGTGCCGAGCCGCATGAATGTCGGTCAGATCCTGGAGACGCATCTGGGCTGGGCGTGCCGCGGTCTCGGACGGATGATCGGGGAGGCGGCCGAGAAGTTCAGGGAGCAGCACGAGGCTCCCGAACTGAAGACGCTTCTGAGGGACATCTACGGCGACGATGAAACCATCGGCGGCCTCAACGATGACCAGCTTCTGGAGCTGTCCGGCAACCTGAACAGGGGCGTGCCGGTGGCGACGCCGGTCTTTGACGGCGCCGGAGAGGCTGAAATCGTGACCATGTTGAAGGCCGCCGGGCTCGATGCTTCAGGCCAGGTGACGCTCTTCGACGGGCGCACCGGCGAGCCTTTCGACCGCAAGGTCACTGTGGGCTACAAGTACCTGCTCAAACTCCACCACCTCGTGGACGACAAGATCCACGCGCGTTCCATCGGTCCGTACAGCCTCGTCACCCAGCAGCCTCTGGGCGGCAAGGCGCAGTTCGGCGGCCAGCGCTTCGGTGAAATGGAGGTGTGGGCGCTGGAAGCCTATGGCGCCGCCTACACGCTGCAGGAAATGCTTACGGTGAAATCCGACGACGTGGCGGGCCGCACCAAGGTCTACGAAGCCATTGTGCGCGGTGACGACACTTTCGAAGCCGGTATTCCGGAGTCGTTCAACGTGCTGGTGAAGGAAATGCGCGCGCTCGGCCTGAATGTGGAGCTGGCTACCGGTCTGACGCCGCCGTCAGAGATCAAACCGAAGGCGTAAAGAGATAAGAGACGCCAAGACGGCTGGCGCGGAAGCGCCGGCCGCTCATACAAAAGTAAACGCTGAGAAACGGGGAGTTTACAGTCGGGGCCTCAACCCAGCTATTCGGGCCGCCACCCTCGCCGCCGAGCCCGGCATAGCAACGAGATCAAGGCTGTGCTTGCCAACAGGAGTTACGGATGAATCAAGAGATCACTAATCTCTTTGCGCCCCAAATCCAGACTCAAACATTCGACCAGATTCGGATTTCGATCGCAAGCCCGGAGAAAATCCTGTCTTGGTCGTATGGCGAAATCAAGAAGCCCGAGACCATCAATTACCGCACTTTCAAGCCGGAGCGGGACGGCTTGTTCTGCGCGCGCATTTTCGGTCCGATCAAGGACTACGAGTGCCTGTGCGGAAAATACAAGCGGATGAAATACAAGGGCGTCATCTGCGAGAAGTGCGGCGTCGAAGTGACGCTGACCAAGGTCCGCCGCGAGCGCATGGGCCATATCGAGCTGGCGGCGCCGGTCGCGCATATCTGGTTCCTGAAGTCGCTGCCGAGCCGCATCGGTCTGATGCTCGACATGACGCTGAAGGACCTGGAGCGCGTGCTCTACTTCGAGAGCTACATCGTCGTCGAGCCCGGCCTGACGCCCTTGAAGGAAAAACAGCTTCTCACCGAGGAAGACTACCTCAAGGCGCAGGAGGAGTACGGCGAGGACAGTTTCACGGCCGGTATAGGCGCCGAAGCGATCCGCAACCTGCTCATCGCCATGGATCTTGAGAAGCTGCGCGACGACATCCGCGTTGAAATCCAGCAATCGACGTCGGAGTTGAAGCCGAAGAAGCTCGCCAAGCGCCTGAAGGTCATCGAGGCGTTCATCGAATCCGGTAACCGGCCGGAATGGATGATCCTGACCGTCGTGCCGGTCATCCCGCCGGAGCTGCGGCCCCTGGTGCCGCTCGACGGCGGCCGCTTCGCTACGTCCGACCTTAACGACCTCTACCGCCGCGTCATCAACCGCAACAACCGCCTGAAGCGGCTGATGGAACTGCGCGCGCCCGACATCATCGTCCGCAATGAAAAGCGCATGCTGCAGGAAGCCGTGGATGCGCTCTTTGACAACGGCCGCCGCGGCCGCGTCATCACTGGCGCCAACAAGCGGCCGCTGAAGTCGCTCGCCGACATGCTGAAAGGCAAGCAGGGCCGCTTCCGCCAGAACCTCCTTGGCAAGCGCGTGGATTACTCGGGCCGCTCGGTCATCGTCGTCGGCCCCGAACTGAAGCTGCATCAGTGCGGCCTGCCGAAGAAGATGGCGCTGGAGCTGTTCAAGCCGTTCATCTACTCGCGCCTGGAGGCCAAGGGCCTGTCCAGCACCGTGAAGCAGGCGAAGAAGCTGGTGGAAAAAGAGCGTCCGGAAGTCTGGGACATCCTCGACGAGGTGATCCGCGAACATCCCGTGCTGCTCAACCGCGCGCCGACGCTGCACCGCCTCGGCATTCAGGCCTTTGAGCCGGTGCTCGTGGAGGGCAAGGCCATCCAGCTTCACCCGCTGGTCTGCGCCGCCTTCAACGCCGACTTCGACGGCGACCAGATGGCCGTGCACGTGCCGCTGTCGCTGGAAGCCCAGCTTGAAGCACGCGTGCTGATGATGTCGACCAACAACGTGCTGCACCCTGCCAACGGCCAGCCGATCATCGTGCCGTCGCAGGACATGGTGCTTGGTCTCTACTATCTCTCGATCGTCGCCGAAGGCGAGCCGGGGCAGGGGATGGTCTTCTCCGACATGGGCGAGTTGCACCATGCGCTGGAAACGAAGGTCGTCACGCTACATACCAAGATCAAGGGCCGCTTCAAGACCGTGGACGAAGAAGGCAATCCTGTCTCCAGGATCTACGAGACGACGCCTGGCCGCATGATCATCGGCGAACTCCTTCCGCGTCACGGCAAGGTGTCCTTCGACATCTGCAACACGGAAATGACGAAGAAGAACATCTCCAAGATGCTTGACGTGGTCTATCGCCACTGCGGCCAGAAAGAGACGGTCATCTTCGCCGAC
>JBNKDX010000338.1:0-2796 GCA_050288485.1 Rhodomicrobiaceae bacterium
GGGCAAACCCGCCAATCATATCGCCACGTCGGAACCGTGCGAAACCTGCCACAGGAGCACGACGAGCTTCGCCGGAGCGACCTTCAACCACTCGGGCATCACCTCGAACTGCGCGCGCTGCCATGACGGCGCGACGGCCCCGGGCAAACCCGCCAATCATGTCGCCACGTCGGAACCGTGCGAGACCTGCCACAGGAGCACGACGGATTTCTCGAACGCGAGGATGAGCCACACCGGCATCACCTCGAATTGCAAGTCCTGTCACAACGGAACTTACGCGGAAGGCGCTCCGAGAGACCACACCGGCAACAAGGCGACCAGAGACTGCAGCGCCTGTCACAACACGCGGTCCTGGGACGACTGAGGAATGCCACTCGCAATGAACGCATGCGCCAAATGGCAATGGGGGAATTTCATGAAGCGCCGCATCCTTTTGACCGCAACAGCCGCATTCACGGCAGGGCTTTCCTGCCTGTTCGTCGGCGGCGCTTCCGTGCGTGCCGAACCGGTCACCGACCGAATATTATCGCATTATCAGATTGCCCAAAGAAAAGGCTGTTCGATACTGCGGATCAATTTCAACATACGCCTTCGCTATGTCAGCCACTTCCCGGTGAGCAGCGGAAATCAGCTCAATATCATGATCCGGCCGATCGACCCGCAGATTGCCGCTGCCGAGAGCATCACCGCACGGGAATCGCTGCGTCCGCCGGCGAGCAACGCCGCCGCGCTCCAGTCCATCGTGTACGAGGCGAACACCTCGCAAGGTTCGATACTGTCGGTGCAATTCACCCGGCCGGTGGCTTTCGACGTCGCACCGAGTTCGGATTTCCAGAGCCTCATCATTGCCGTAGCCAGGGACAAGCGGCGCCTGTGCGCACCGTCGGAATCCCCCTTCCGCAATCCGGACTGGACGACAACGGTGCAGCATAAGGATCGCGAAACCGTGGCGTCGCGGCGGAAAGTGGCGACTTCGAACGAGACCGTTATTGCCCGCCGGAAAACGACGAAGCGGCCCGGCGCTGCGGCACGCAAGGCGGAAACCGCGCCGGACGCGAGCGCAGGCTGGGGCACGGAAACGAGAGATGCAACCAGCAGCGGCATCCGGGCCGCACGTGCGGCGATGAGGCGGCGCGACATGTCCGGGGCGATAGAAATCCTGAAGGGTATCGATGGCCCGGAGGCGCTGGAATTGCTGGGCGTCGCCTATCAGAAAGACAAGCAGCCGGAAGAAGCGCGCGCGGTTTACGAGGATTATTTGCAACGCTACGGAACCGGTCAGGGCGCCGAAGGCGTGCGCCAGCGGCTGGCGGCCCTGGAGACCGCCGAGGCGGCTCCTGCGGAAAAGCTGCGCGGCAGCCGGGGCGAGGGCGAACCGGCGCATAACAGGCGCTACTGGTCGGTGTCGGGCAGCGCATCGGAATTCTACATCCGCGACGACAGCTTCGAGGTGGTCCGCGACCCCACGCAGCCGCTGAACCTCAATGCCGATATCGACGACCACCGCGTCCATCGCAATGTGCTGATGTCCGGCGTCGATGTGTTCGCGACGTGGGGCGACAACAATTCCAAGTCGAAATTCCGCTTTTCGGGAACCGAGGAACACAGCTTCGACGATGGGGGAAGCGAGATCGTCAGCGTAGCCTCGCTCTATTACGACACGGCGATCAAGAGCTGGAACGCAATGGCGCGGCTCGGCCGCCAAACCCGGTCGAACGACGGCGTGCTCGGCCGTTTCGACGGCGCCTATGCGAGCTGGCAGGCGGCGCCGTGGTTGCGCGTCGGCGCGGTAGGCGGCTCGCCGGTTGCAAGCCGCAAGGACGAACCGTTTAAGGACGATCGCTATTTCTATGGCGCAAGCGTGAATATCAGCCAGTTCCTGGGAGGCTTCGACACCAGCATTTTCGCCATCGAACAGCGCGACCGCGACGTCATCGACCGCCAGGCGATCGGCGCCGAGATGCGCTATGCCGACCCCACCAAATCGGCGTTCCTGACGGTGGATTACGACACCCATTTCTCCGAGTTGAACGCCGCCATCTTCAACGGGTCGCTGACCTTCCCCGACAAGTCGAGAGTGCGCGTCGCAGCCGATTACCGCAAGGCCCCCTATCTCAACACGTGGACGGCGATTCAGGGACAGCAGGTCAAGACGCTTTACGAACTTCTCGAAGAAAAGACGCAGGACGAGGTCCGTCAGATGGCGCTCGACCGCACCGCGACCTACAAGTCGGCTTCGGTGGGGTATACGCGGCAGCTCTCAGAGAAACTGCAGGCCAATCTGGATTTCACGGTCGCGCATATCGATGGAACGATCGCGTCATACGGCGTCGACGCCATGCCTTCGACGGGCAACGAGTACTACTACTCGGCTCAACTCATCGGAAACAACCTCCTGACGGAGGATGATCTTTGGACCGCCGCCTTGCGCCACTCCGATCTGGCGAACTCTTACTACTACACCGTCGATCTGAGCACACGCTACGCGGTGACGAAGGATTGGCGGATAAGTCCGCGCTTCGTCCTCACTTATCAGAAGGGAAAGATCACCGACCTTGAGGAGTATTCCATTCTGCCCATGCTGCTCATGGATTATGTGTGGATGAAGGATCTCAATTTCGAACTCGAAGTGGGAACGCGCATGACCTGGCGTGACGAAGCTTCGGTCGAGACGAGGGATGCGGAAGTGTTCATCACCGCGGGCGTCCGCTACGATTTCTACGCGGGAAGCGACCAGTTGAAGTGACGCGATAATCGCTGCCTATTCTGAATTTCGAGGGGGCGGGGTGCGGCCAG
>JBNKDX010000339.1:0-2789 GCA_050288485.1 Rhodomicrobiaceae bacterium
CTGGGCATAGACCAGGGCCGCAGCGACCAGAATGAGAGCCACTCCGGCGAGCACCGCGAACAGCTCCGCGAAGCCGCCATACGCCTTGTGCAGGACTGACACGAGCGGGATGGCCATCGCCATCGCCACGAAGGCCAGCGCGTAGCGGACCGCGTAAATCCTCGTCCGCAGCTCCGGCACGGTATAACGCGCGGTCAACACCTCGTTGATCGGCACCAGCCCGAACACGGCGAACATCATCGGCAGTGCGACAAAAAGCGTGCCCGTGCCGCCGAGCATGCCCGTGATGAGCAGAAGCGGCGCCTGCAGGACGGCGAGCGGCAGGAAAATGCGGGCCAGGGGGAAGCGGTCGGCCAGCGCGCCAACGGTGATCTGCGCCATGGCGGCCAGCGTATAGACAACGAAGACCGCCAACCCGACGCCGGAGACCGTGCTGGTCAGCGAAGCGAGCCGCTCCTCGAACAGTTTCGGCATCGCGATCGTGGTGGCGCTGAAGACGAGCGCCCCCGCCATGGTCGAAACTGCCAGGATGATGAAGACGCGGGTCACCTCGGCGCGCGGGATGGCGTGAATGTGGCGCTCGCGCGGCGTGGTGCGCAGAGGGCCGGGATCAGCGACGAAGGCGAGAAAGCCGATGCCCGCCGCCAGGGCCAGTGCACCCGGCGCGAGGAACGCTGCGCGCCAGGAAATGAGGTCGGTCAGCACGCCGGAGGCCAGCGCCGCGCTGGCCACGCCCATGTTCCCCCACAGACCGTTGCGGCCCATGACCCGGCCGATCCGCGCCGGATCGACGGCCGCCAGCATGGCGTTGCCGATCGGATGGTAAATGGCCGCGAACAGGCCGACGAAAGTCAGCGCAATGGCGATCTGCCACGGCGTCTGCGCGAGGCCCGCCGCGATGCAGGAGATCCCGATGCCGAAGAAGAAGATGGCGATGAGCGTGTAGCCGTGCACCCGCTGACCCAGCCAGCCGAACGGCATCGAGAAGGCGCCGAACGCCACATAACCGCCGAGCGCGAAAGGCAGCAGATCGCCATAGGCGCGCCCAAACGCGCCGGACAGCGCCAGAACCACCGCCGGATAGATGAGCATCACGAAATGGTCAAGCGCGTGTGCAAAATTGAGGAAACCGACCAGCCTGCCCGAAGGCTCATGTGGAGATATAGTGCCGCCCATACGCACTTCCCGTACCCTGATTACCGGGAGGCGATTATACGCTGCATTATCGTTCGCGCCAGGGGATTAGAAGCGCACGCCGCGTCACGCGTGTCCGGCCTCGCTGACGAGGAACGACGGATGCACGCCGAGCGAGGCAAGGGCGCGCTCGTATTTGTGCTCGACATCGGCGCCGAAGACGATGTCCGGGTCGGCCGGACAGGTGAGCCAGCCATTGAGCTGGATCTCGTTTTCGAGCTGGCCGGGCGCCCATCCCGCGTAGCCGAGCGCCAGAAGCGCGCGCATCGGGCCGGACCCCGCGGCAATTGCGCGCAGGATGTCGATGGTCGCCGTGAGCGATACCGCGTCGTCGATGGGCAGCGTGCTGTCGGGGACGTAGTAGTCCGAGGTATGCAGTACGAAGCCGCGCCCCGTTTCGACCGGCCCGCCGCAGTGCACGGGCATGCTGTCGAGCGGCACGGAGATACCGCCCTTCGGACAGGAAGGCGTGATCTCCAGTTGCTCCAGGAGCCTGGGAAAAGTGATATGAGGCGCACGCTGATTGACCATGATGCCCATCGCGCCATCGGCGGAATGCGCGCACATGTAGATCACCGCCCGGTTGAAGCGTGGATCGGTCAGCGATGGCATGGCGAGCAAAAGCTGACCATCCAGATAGCCGGCGCTTTTCTCAACCATACTGTGGAGTTCACCTCTTGGCATAAATTATAGAATACCCGCATTCCGGTGTCCCTGGGAAGAGCTTAGGCGCTGCCGCGGCCAAAAAACCCCGGCATCATTTTTCCCCGGGCCGGCGCCGCCGCTGTTTACGCCGTCCGTGCGCTGCCCCATATAGCCGGGGTGAACCTGATCCTTTCATAGCGGCAATGAACGGCGGATGAGCACAGCATTTCCACGCATACGTATTCGGCTTCGCGCTTCGCCGAGGTTTGCAGTATGTATTGTCATGTCGCGCCAGGAGTGAAAGATCAGGCTCGCCCGAACGCGGCTTTGCCGCCGGAATAAGCACATTCATCATCCAGCAAAAACAGGGGAGAGTGTAAATGGCCATCGCCATCGGAAGCCGCCTGCCGGAAGTCACCTTCAAGGTCGTGACACCGTCCGGACCGGGAAACAAGACAACAGGCGAGATTTTCAGCGGCAAGTGTGTCGTGCTGTTCGCCGTTCCCGGCGCGTTCACGCCCACCTGCCACAACAATCATTTGCCGGGCTTCCTTGAGAACCTCGACACCTTCAAGGCAAAGGGCGTCGACCTCGTCGCCTGTACCGCCGTGAACGACGCGTTCGTGCTCGACGCCTGGGCGACCGCTACCGGCGCGCAGGGCAAGATCCTGTTCCTCGCCGACGGCAATGGCGACTTCGCCAAGGCTATCGGTCTCGACCTCGACGCCTCCGGCAATGGGCTCGGCCTGCGCTCGCAGCGCTACGCCATGCTGGTGGAGGACGGCGTCGTGAAAGCTCTGAACGTCGAAGAAGTCACCGGCAAGGCGGAGCAAAGCAGCGCCGCGGCGCTCCTGGCGGCGCTCGGCTGACGCTGACGTTCTTCCCCCCTCCCTGGCCGCGTTCGCGCGGCCAGGTGGCGAAAACCGGGGGAGGGGCTCACCCAGCCAGCG
>JBNKDX010000340.1:0-2775 GCA_050288485.1 Rhodomicrobiaceae bacterium
GCGAACCGGCGATTTCGCCTGGCAGTCCACCGAGCGGAAAGTGGTGAAGTCGTAGGTACCGATCAGCCTCTGCGCCGCCGCCGCCATGCGCCCCGCATCGAGCGGTTTGTCTGCGAGCCAGGCGCGGTCCGCCTCAACCGTCAGCGGCGCGCGGCGGTTGACGATGCGGTAGAGATAGTGGCGGGCGCGGGCGGAGAAGCGGGCGTCGAAATCGTCCGCCGCCTTTTCGCAGGCGAGCACGGCGACGGGTGCGGGCTTCAGATGGTAGTTGACCGCGTCGCGCACCGTGTCGGGCGACCAGTCTTTCGCGAGGTCGATATGCGCAACCTGTCCCATGGCGTGGACGCCGGAGTCGGTGCGCCCGGCCCCGCGGGGGATGAAATTTTCGCCGGAGAAGGCGCGGATGGCTTCGGCCAGGGCGGCCTGCACGGAGGGGCCGTTCGCCTGCACCTGCCAGCCCGCGAAAGGCGTGCCGTCATATTCGATGGTCAGCTTATAGCGGGGCATGGGAAAGACATTCTACCGGCGCAAACACCCCCGCCCGCCGTCACACCGGCCTGATGAGCACATGGCGCTTCTTGCCCATCGACAGCTTGATGACGCCCTCCGCATTCAACAGGGCGAGCGTGAGCGACGCGCGCTCGTCCTTCACCGCCACATCGTTGACGCGCAAGCCCCCGCCCTGCACCGAACGCCGCGCCTCCCCATTGGAAGACGCCAACCCGGCGCGCACCATCGCCGTCAGGAGGCCGATACCCGCCTTGAGTTCCTCCAGCGCCACCTCGATTGTGGGCAGCCCCTCCGCCGCCTGTCCTTCGACGAACGTCCGCCGCGCCGTCTCGGCCGCTTCGTCCGCCGCCGCACGGCCATGCGCCAGAGCCGTGGCCTCGGTGGCCAGCACCTTCTTCGCCTCGTTGATCTCGGCGCCTTCGAGCTTTTCCAGCCGCTTGATCTCCTTCAGCGGCAGGTCGGTGAACAGCTTCAGGAAACGGCCCACATCACCGTCCTCGGTGTTGCGCCAGAACTGCCAGTAATCATACGGACTGAGCATCTCCGCGTTCAGCCACACCGCGCCCTGCGCCGTCTTGCCCATCTTCGCGCCGGACGAGGTCGTGAGCAGCGGCGTCGTCAGGCCGAACAGCTCGGCCTCGGCCACGCGCCGCCCGAGGTCCACACCGTTGACGATATTGCCCCACTGGTCCGATCCGCCCATCTGCAGTACGCAGCCATGCCGCCGGAACAGTTCGACGAAATCATATGCCTGCAGCAGCATGTAGTTGAATTCGAGGAAGGTCAGCGGCTGCTCGCGGTCCAGGCGGAGCTTGACGGACTCAAAGGTCAGCATCCGGTTGATGGTGAAATGCGTCCCGTATTCACGCAGGAAGTCGATATAGCCGAGCGCGCTCAGCCACTCGTCGTTGTCCACCAGAATGGCGTCCCTGGGCCCGCTGCCGAAGGTCAGGAACTTCTCGAACACGCTGCGGATGCCCGCCTTGTTGGCGTCGATCTGATCCTGGGTGAGCATTTTACGGCTCTCGTCCTTGCCCGACGGATCGCCGACCTTGGTCGTGCCCCCACCGAGAAGCACGATCGGCTTGTGGCCGGTCTGCTGCAGACGGCGCAGCATCATGATGCCGATGAGATTGCCGACATGCAGGCTCGGCGCGGTGCAGTCGAAGCCGATATAGGCGGTGATGATACCTTTTGCGGCGGCTGCGTCGAGCGCCGCCTGGTCGGTGCACTGGTGGATGTAGCCGCGTTCGGCCAAAACCTTGATGAAATCGGATTTCGCTTTGCTCATGATCACTTCCCCCGCGACTGTCATCAAAAGGCAACGGCCGGGCCCGGCCTTCCGCGCGCCGCTCCCGCCGAGGCGGATTCGCTCTCAGTCCCTTTGCGTATGACAGTGGATACGGTCTACATTATGCACGGCATATACCAGCTTCGGGGTGGGGTTGCACAGGGCATGATGAGAAAAGCGATCGGATTGATGAGCGGCACGTCGATGGATGGGGTCGATGTGGCGCTGATTGAGACGGACGGCGTGGATATCGCGGGGTTCGGGGCGACCGGCGGCAGGGCGTACTCGGTCGCTGAGCGGCAATTGCTGCGGGAGGCGGTCGAGGAGGCCGCCACGCTCACCGACCGCAGCCGCCGCACCGATATTCTGCGCGACGCCGAGCATATGGTTACCGAGGTCCACGCGGAAACCGTCGAAGCCTTCCTCGAAGAACAGGGGCTGAGCCGCGAGGGGATCGACGTCGTCGGCTTCCACGGTCAGACGGTGCTGCATCGCCCGGAGGCTCGCCTCTCGATCCAGCTCGGCGACGGTCAGGCGCTCGCCAGCCGGCTGGGCATCGGCGTCGTCTACGATTTCCGCGCCGCAGACATGGCCGCGGGCGGTCAGGGCGCGCCGCTCGTGCCCGCTTATCACCACGCGCTGGCGCAGGCCACCGGGCTGCTCCTGCCTGCGGCGATCATCAATATCGGCGGGGTCGCCAATGTGACGTGGCTCGGCGCTGACGGCGGCGTGCAGGCTTTCGACACCGGACCGGGCAATGCGCTGATCGACGACTGGGTGCAGCGGGAGACGGGCGCGAGTTGCGATGAGGATGGCCGCCTCGCCAGTCAGGGCAAACCCGACGGCAAACGGCTCGAAACGCTGTTGGGTCACCCATTCTTCCTGAGCAAGCCGCCGAAGTCCCTCGATCGCAACGCTTTCTCGCTCGACCCCGTCACCGGGCTGTCGCCCGCGGACGGCGCCGCCACGCTCAC
>JBNKDX010000341.1:0-2767 GCA_050288485.1 Rhodomicrobiaceae bacterium
CCATTGATCGTAACCGTATTGCCGATGCGGCCGCCGTGAGCCATGTCACCCCGGTGGCCGAAATCGTCGCTGATCTCACCGGACGGCGTCAGGCGCCAGTCGTCGAGCACCCAGGTGATGTCCCGGTCGACGCGGACAGGCTCGCGCTCCTCGATGATGAACGCGCCGTAAAGACCGCGGCCCAACTGCTCGGCGCTGTTGGCATGAGGGTGATACCAGAACGTGCCCGCATCGATGGCGTCGAACTCGTAGACGAAGGTTGCGCCGGGGCGTATGGGCTCCTGCGTGACATGCGGCACGCCATCCATGGCGTTCGGCACCCTAAGACCGTGCCAATGAACGCTGGTGTCTTCACGCAAGCCGTTCTCCACGGTAACGCGCAGGCGGTCGCCCTGCTTGACGCGGATCTCCGGTCCTGGAACGCCACCGTTGTAGGACCAGACCGGCGTCGCACCGTGAGGAGGTGGGAGAAGCTGGCTCGCGCCTGGAGCAGCGCGGAGAGAAAACTCTCGTATCTTGCCCGTATTACCTAGCACTGATCGGTAGGGAAGGAACGTCGCGGCAGCCGTGGACACAGCCGAAGCGACGAATCCGCGACGCGTCAGCGCCGGCAGAGAAAAGTCGGTCATCATTCATCATCCTGAACAAGGTGGCATCTGCTGCGGTGCCCGTCTCGTCTGGACGGCGCACCGGCGGGCAATTACGAACCGTCCGGAAAAACGGGCGGTATCAGCTCAGGACAGGCGCGCGGGGAGGGTAAGGGTCGGGCGGTCCGGCACGGGTTTCGACGGGAGACGGCGGAACGCCAGTGAACACGCCCTTGGCGATGGGAGACAAAGTTTCGCCGCTCACGGTCGCTGCCCAAAGCGGTTGGCCGCACATGGTGTCACAGGAGCCGGCCTTGCCATCGCCGTCGGGGCATTCATCACAGCCGCCGTTTTGCATCCCATCGGCGGCAGCCGATGCCATCTTTACGCTCATGATGGTCGCGCTTGCCGTATGGGCGACGGTGCCCGCCGCAAAAACGGCCAGCAACACAATGACCGTCGTGCGCATGAGCTTTCCCATAGGTCAGAACTATGCGGTCGCGGAGGGTTTGTCGAGATCAAATCTGCGTCAGGCTGTGCCGCGCAAGACCGTTTCGTGTAAGAGTATTTTCCGCCCCGATCAGGTTGACACAAGTATTCCGCGTTTAATACCGCGTGATGGAATCAACCGGCACCCGCCGCCGACCGGATCTGAGCGGCGGCCATAGCGTCGATTGCAAATGCGAAGCGCTTGTAAGGAGAAACTCCCCATGAAAAGAAGCTCGATGATGTGGTCATGCCTTCTCGCCGCGGGCATCCTGGCAGGCGCGGACGCCGCCCTGTCCCAACCCGGGGGGCATGGCGGCGGGATGATGGGGGGCGGTCCAGGCTACGGTATGGGTCCTGGCATGATGGGCGGCGATGGATTTATGGGACCGCGCGGCATGATGGGTGGCTGCGGGATGATGATGGGGGCGGGCGGCGAGGCTTCGGCCTTCATCGACGGCCGCATCGCCTTCCTCAAGGCCGAACTGGCGATCACCGATGCCCAGAAAGGCGTTTGGGACGCATATGCCGAAGCCACCAAGAACAATCTGCAAAGCATGCAGGGGATGCATCAGATGATGCAGGCTGTCTTCGACGCCAAGACCCCGGTAGAGCGGCTTGATGCCCATATTGCCATCATGGAAAGCCGGATTGGCACTCTGAAGGAGGTGATGCCCGCGCTCGGCAAACTCTACGAAGCGTTGAGCGCCGAACAGAAGAAGAAAGCCGACGAACTGCTCACCGGCATGGGCTGCATGATGTAGGTGGCGGAAAGCGTTCTCTTTTCCGAGAAGCGTCCTCAGCCTCGTGCGCCTGACGGAGAGCCTTCCCGATGAAAGATAAGGCCCCGCATCCGGTTCTATGGAGGATAAGACATGGGCTACACCATCGACAGAACGTTTCAAGGCGATACCTTCGGCGCCATTGTGGAGAGAACCCGCGCCGCATTGTCGAGCGAAGGTTTTGGCGTGCTTACCGAGATCGATGTGAAGGCGACGCTGAAGAAGAAAATCGGCGCCGATGTTGACGATTATCTGATCCTCGGCGCCTGCAATCCGAATATGGCGCACAAGGCGATGCAGATCGAGCCTCGTATCGGTGCGATGCTTCCCTGCAATGTCATCGTGCGCGCTATTGGCGGCGGCAATGTCGAGGTCAGCGCCATTGATCCGCTGGCATCTATGGCTGCCATCGACAATGACGCGCTGAAATCCGTGGCAGGCCAAGTCAAGCAAATGCTGGAAGCCGTAGTCGCCAAGATTTGAATCCCGGGAATCACGAGGTGCCGGCGCCGTCTGCGCTGGCGGCCAGCGTCGGTGGACGTTTGCGTGTGTGCCCCAGATCGAAGCAATGGCACACAACGTCAACTTACGGCTGTTCTTGCAAGACGTCGCTCGCGGTGGCTATCCTCGCGAGTTGTGCACAGGTACCACCCATGAACGGCCAGAACGGGAACACCGCCCCTGCGCTCCCTGGCAGCGGCGCAGGGCACCTCCTCCTCGTTGACGACGACGGGCAAATCCGCCAGCTCGCCGCCAAGTTCTTGCGTGAAAACGGTTTCCGCGTCACCACCGCGCGCGACGGCCGCGAAATGCGGCAGGCGCTTGCCGACGCCGCGATCGNCCTGATCGTCCTGGACGTCATGCTCCCCGGCGCCAGCGGCCTCGACCTCTGCCGGGAGTTGCGCAGAACGT
>JBNKDX010000342.1:0-2765 GCA_050288485.1 Rhodomicrobiaceae bacterium
GCCCGATGACCTGGCCGGTTGGGATGGGCGGCGATTTCCACGGTTGTTTCGATCTCGGCGCCAAGCGCTTCCTGACGTCGCGGAGCGGCCGGGGAGGCGATTATCAGCACGATATCGGCTGCGACGGTCTCGACGATGCGGCCCTGGCTCAGCATGTCCCGGACGGTATTCTCGACGCCTTCCGGGAGAGCGCTGCCCTGGCGGTATCGGCCTATCCGGAACTCGATCGGGAGGCCTATCGCGCCGGTCACATGACGCCGGTTTTCTTTGGAAGCGCGCTCAAGGATTACGCCGTTCGCGAAGTTCTGCAGGCGCTGGCGACGGCCGCCCCCTCGCCCCGCCCGCAGCCTGCCGAACCAAGGACCGTCGAGCCTGATGAAGATCGCGTCGCGGGTTTCGTGTTCAAGGTGCAGGCCAACATGGACCCGAACCATCGCGATCGCATCGCCTTCTTCCGCCTGTGTTCGGGCCGCTTCCGCCGTGGCATGAAGCTGCGCCTGGCGCGCAACGGAAAGATGCTTTCCGTTCAGAACCCCATCTTCTTCTTCGCCCATGAACGCGAGCTGGCGGAGGAAGCCCTGCCCGGCGACATCATCGGCATCCCCAACCACGGAACCTTGCGTGTCGGCGACACGCTGACCGAAGGCGAAGACATCCGTTTCACCGGCATTCCAAACTTCGCCCCCGAGATACTGCGCCGCGTTCGCCTGGACGACCCGATGCGCGCCAAGCAGCTCCGGAGCGCCCTGGAGGATCTGGCCGAGGAGGGCGTGACACAGGTGTTCCGGCCGATGCTCGGCGCGCAATGGATCGTCGGCGTCGTTGGCCATCTGCAGCTTGAGGTTCTCGCGAGCCGGATGGCCGCCGAATACAAGGTCGCGGCGGGATTCGAGACCGTTCCCTACGAGACCGCGCGCTGGGTTGCGGGCGACCTGCCGCAGGTGAAACGCTTCATTGAGCGCCATCGCGGGGCCATGGCGGAGGATCGTGACAGTGCGCCGGTGTTTCTCGCGCGGAATACGTGGGAACTGAACCGTACCATCAAGGACTGGCCCGACCTCCGGTTCCAGTCCACGCGCGAGCGGGCGTGACGTGCTCCAGTCGTGCGATCGGGGATGTGGCGGCGCTGCCTGGCTTGGCCGGTGAAATTGGGGGACGAACGGTACGAAAACACGTGCGGCTGACACATTGCCGCTTTAAGGTTGCAATGAGCACCTGCGAACGCAATTGGGGCAATCGATCATGCGAATACTGGCCGCCGGCTGGCATGGGCAAATCGCACGCGCCTTCATGCAAACGGCGCCGGGGCGCAGCGACGTCTCCGCGTTTGCGATCGGCCGCCCTGGGCTCGACATCTGCGATCCCCGCACCATTGAGCGGGCGCTGGGCGATATTCAACCTGACGTCTTGATTAACCTGGCGGGCTATACGGATGTCGAGGGGGCGGAAAACGAGCCGGAACTGGCTCTAGCTCTGAACTCCGTTGGGGCGCGGCTGTTGGCCGAGGCTGCGGCCAGAAGAGGGGTTCCCATCATACACATCTCGACAAGCTACGTGTTCGATGGGCGCAAGCCGTCTGCCCACATTGAGACCGATGCCGCGCAGCCGTCAACCGTTTACGGAAAATCGAGGCTCGCGGGGGAACTCGCGGTGCAGGCGGCCAACTCAAAGCACGTTATCCTCCGAACGGGATGGATTTTCAGCCCCTTCGGACGCTGCTTCGTCAGCAACATTCTTCAGCGCGCGCAATTGGGAACGCCGTTGAAAGTCGTCAACGATCAAACCGGCAACCCGACTTACGCCCCCCACCTCGTTGACGCCATTCTTGCGATTGCTCAGCAATTGACGGCGGGGCCTGAGGAAGAGAAACCTTGGGGCATATATCACGCCGCTGGCAGTGGTGCGGCGACGTGGTATGGCGTAGCCCAGGAGGTGCTTTCCGTATGGGAGCGGTTCGCGAAGCTTTCCGTTAGCCTTGAGCCAATACCGTCTGCGGAATATACCACGCGAACTGAGCGCGCGCCGAACTCCACGCTCGATTGCTCGAAGCTGGAACGCACCTTCGGCGTCAAGTTGCCGCCATGGCAAACGGGCGTTCGCGAGTGTGTCGAGCGCCTTTTGGCGCCTTTCGCCCCGGCGCCGGACGCAGCGAGAAGCTGACCCATAGCCGCTTTGGGTCTAAGCCGCGGCGCCGGAGGAATGCGGAAATGACCAAACGGGTTGGTGCGTGCTTCGGGGGCGCCTATTTCAAGCGACCGTTGTCAGGGGTATAGCGATCCTGTCTTGAACACCCGGCGAGGAACCGCTTTTGGAGCGTCTCGCTCCGAGCATTGAATGCAAGCCAGTTCATCCTCCAATCGCGCCGTAGGCATAGTCGCCATGCGCCGTGGCAGTCTAAATGCTCCACGATCATTGAACGCACCCATGCCTTGCTCATACCGCGTTGATGCGTATAAGGGGGGACATGATGCTTGAAGCGATCGGCGACACCATCTGGCTGGCCGAGGGCGAGATCGTGGATTTCTACGGTTTCCCCTACCCGACCCGCGCGGTCGTCGTACGGCTCGACGGCGGCAGGCTGTGGGTCTGGTCGCACCTCGCGCTGACTCCGGAATTGCGCGCCGAGGTCGACGCGCTGGGCGCCGTGGCCCATCTCGTCAGCCCCAACAAACTGCATCACCTCTATTTGCTAGACTGGAAGGTCGCCTATCCGGATGCCGCGCTGTGGGGGCCGCAATCGACCATCGACAAGCGCAAAGACCTCG
>JBNKDX010000343.1:0-2761 GCA_050288485.1 Rhodomicrobiaceae bacterium
GTACGTGCGCACGTAAAATCAGTCGCAGAAGATTATAATAACGTAATGTACGTTGGCAGAACGCAACAACAAGAACGATGTGAGGATGCTTACGTTGGTGTGTAGATGAGATATCTGAGCGGCGGGAAGGCGGCGAATTCGGCGTTCTGAAACTCGCCGGTCTTCAAGCCATGCTCGATCGTCCGCTTCAGGGCGCCGAAGACGCGGGAGACCACCTCGCGGTAATACAGATCGACGAGATGCGGGAAACGCGGCCCCTCGGCCACCAGCAGGCGCAGCATGCGGCGGCGGTCGGTGGCGATGGCCTGCTTGTAGATCGTCTCAAGCTGTGCGCGCAGCATCGCCGCCGCCGAGCCGTCCGGTTCCGCGGAGACATGCACGACCCGATCGACGACCGGCAGGATGGAGGATTTCATCACCTCCTCGAAGAGGTGCTCCTTGCTCTGGAAGTAGAGATAGATGGTGCCCTTGCTGATCCCGGCGGCCTCGGCGATGGCGTCCAGCCGCGCAGCCGCGAAGCCGCTGGCCGCGAATTCCTCGAAGCCCGCGGCGAGGATTTTGCTAAGCCGTTCTTCCCGGCGGCTGCGGTCCGGGGGCGAGGGCGTGGCGTCCGCGTCGTGCCCGGCCATTGGATCTTTGGCAATGCTCATGTCGTACCGTTTGTCACACAAACTATGAACTCTCGGTTTCAGGCTAATTGACAGCCGGACGATATGTCCATTAAATATGACTGACTGTTCAGTCAGTTCTTGGGGGATGCCAATGGCGAAGCGCGTTCTGCCTCTTCTTCTCGGCATCGTGGTTGTCGGCCTGGGCATCTGGTATTTCACGCTGTACCAGGGTTCGCGCGGCGGCCCGCTTCAGCTTTACGGCAATGTCGATATCCGCCAGGTCGAACTCGGCTTTCGCGTGCCCGGGCGCGTCGAGCGCATGAACTTCGATGAAGGCGACAGCGTTGCCAAGGGCGCGCTTCTCGCCTCGCTGGACAAACAGCCGTTCCTCGACGATGTCGCCGCGCGCGAGGCCGCCGTGAACCAGGCCGCGGCCTTTCTGCAGAAGCTGGAAGCCGGGAACCGCCCGGACGAAATCGAACAGGCGCGGGCATTGGTCAGGGAGCGCAAGGCGACCCTCGCCTACGCCCAGCAAACGTTCGACCGGCTGCAGAAGCTGTCGCAACGGGATTTCGCCTCGCGTTCGGCCTATGATCAGGCCGTTTCCAACCTCAACCAGGCCAAGGCGAGCCTGCGAATGGCGGAACTGGCGCTGGCGCTGTCCGTCGAAGGCCCGCGCAAGGAGGACATCGCCGCCGCCCGCGCCGCGCTCAACACCGCCAAAGCGCAGCGCGACACCGCGCGCACGGCGCTGAAGGATGCCGACATCCTGGCACCGGCGGATGGCGTCATTCTGACGCGCGCCGTGGAGCCCGGCGCCATCGTCGCCGCGGGCGCCACCGTCTACACTCTGTCGCTGCGCGCGCCGGTATGGGTGCGGGCCTATGTCGGCGAGCCGGATCTCGGACGCATCCATCCCGGCATGGCCGTCAAGCTCACCACCGACACGCGCCCCGACGCGCCCTATGAGGGACAGATCGGCTTCATTTCGCCCCAGGCCGAATTCACGCCGAAGACCGTGGAGACGCCGCAACTGCGCAGCGATCTCGTCTATCGCTTCCGGGTGGTCGTGCGCAATCCGGACGAAGCCCTACGCCAGGGCATGCCGGTGACGGTGCACATCCCGGCGGCCAGCAGCAGCGCCGTGGCGACGGATGGCGGAAAATGAGCGCCGGCGGCTCGCTCGTCAGGCTCGAAGGGGTGTCGAAGCGCTTCCCGCCCGAACCGGAGCCCGCGCTTGAATGCATTTCCGCTGAAATCGCCGCCGGGCATGTCACCGGCCTCGTCGGACCGGACGGGGCGGGGAAAACGACGCTCATCCGTCTGATCACCGGGCTGATGCAGCCCACCGAGGGCCGTATCGAGGTGCTCGGCATGGACACCTGCACGGACGCCCAGGGCGTGCAGAATGTCATCGGCTACATGCCGCAGCGTTTCGGCCTCTACGAAGACCTGACGGTCGCGGAAAACCTCAATCTCTACGCCGATCTGCGCGGGCTGCCCCACCCCGAGCGCCCCGCCGTCTTCAAGCAGCTTCTCGATTTCACCGCGCTCGGGCCCTTCACCGCGCGGCAGGCGGGCAAGCTCTCAGGCGGCATGAAGCAGAAGCTCGGGCTCGCCTGCGCGCTCATACGCACCCCGAAAGTGCTCCTCCTCGACGAGCCGAGCGTCGGCGTCGATCCGATTTCGCGCCGCGAGCTGTGGCGCATGGTGCGCGATCTCGTCGGCGGCGGGATCGCGGTCGTGTGGTCCACGGCCTATCTGGACGAGGCCGAACGATGCAGCCGCGTGCTGCTGCTGAATGACGGCAAGCTGCTGTTCGAGGGGCCGCCTGCGGACCTCACATCCCGCACCGGGGGGCGCGTCGTGCGCGTCACCGGCATCACGACGGGCAGGCGGCGGCGGCTCACCGAGGCGCTGGACACGCCGCAGGTCGTGGATGGGGTCATCCAGGGGCAGGCGATCCGCCTTGTCTACAAGGACCAGGAGACGGCGGGTGCGCCCGATCACGGGAAAGGCGCGTTCGGCGCGGCCTTCGAGGAAGGGACATTCGAGCCGGTGCCGCCGCGCTTCGAGGATGCGTTCGTGGACATCCTGGGCGGAGCGGGCGACGGCCAATCGAAACTCGCCGCGCAGATGCCGCAGATCAC
>JBNKDX010000344.1:0-2735 GCA_050288485.1 Rhodomicrobiaceae bacterium
CGTCGACCTGGCTTACGTGTCGGATGACCGCCTCGATGCGGTCGCTGTCCAGGCTTTCCAGCGCCTCGCGCAGCTCCTGGCGCAGAGCGGGGTCCAGGATCGCCAGCATCTCCGGCGTCAGCTTGACGGGGGCGGCGCGGGCTGCAGCTTCCTCTTCGGCTTCCCTGTACTCATATTCAACGCCAAGCTGCTCCGCCAGGGAATCGTAGATTTCATGCAGGCGGTATGGTTTGCGCACGAAGCCGTCCATCCCCGCGTCGAGCACCTTCTTCCTCTGGTTCCTGAACACCGAGGCCGTGACGCCGACGATCTTCACTTCGCGGCCGTCGGGCAGCGCACGGATGCGCCGCGTGGCTTCCATGCCGTCCATTACCGGCATGCGCCGGTCCATCCAGATGAAATGCGGGCGCCATTCTTGGAACAGCCTGACGCATTCCTTGCCATTGGCGGCGACTTTCACGGCGAGACCGATCCGCTCCATCAGTTGTCTCAGAAGCAACTGGTTTTCGATCTGGTCCTCGGCGATCAGGATACGATAACGGGGTGTGCCGGGTGCGAGACCGGTGACCTCGCCGGCTTCCGGAGGACGCTGCAGCGCGCTGACGGCGGCCTCATCCACCAGTTCGACAGGCAGCTCGGCGCGGAACACGGAGCCCTTGCCAACCGTGCTCGTCACGCCGATGGCGCCACCCATGAGTTCCGCGAACTGCCGCGAGATGGTGAGCCCCAGCCCCGTGCCTTTCTGCACGCCCGCTTCGCCCAATTGCACGAAGGGCTTGAACAGGCGTTTCTGGTCCTCAGGCGTGATGCCGGGACCGGTGTCCTCGACCTCCATGATCAGATGCGTCCGGGCGTTCGACTTGACGCCGAGACGGATCGTGATGCTGCCCGCCTTCGTGAATTTGATCGCATTGCCCGCGAGATTGATGAGGATCTGACGCATGCGCGCTTCGTCGGCCTGGATGTAGCGGGGAAAAGCCGAGGATTGATCCAGCTCCAGCCGCAGGCCCTTCTCCCCGGCGCGCACCTGCATCATGTCCGTGACATCGCGGACCATGCTGCCGAGGTCGAAAGGCGCGATCTCCAGTTGAAGGCGCCCGGCTTCGATCTTGGCGATTTCCAGCACGTCATTGATGAGCGTCAGCAGGTGTTCGCCGCTGCGGTTGATGATGTCGAGTTTCTCGCGGTCGTTCGCCGACAGATGCGGCTCGGCGCGCAGGAGGCTGGAAAAGCCCAGAATGGCGTTCAGCGGCGTGCGCAACTCATGGCTCATATTGGCCAGAAACACGCTTTTCGCCTTGTTGGCGGCCTCGGCGGCGTCACGCGCCATCAGCAGCTCGGCGGTGCGCTGCTCGACCGTGTCTTCAAGCTGGTCCTTGTAGCGCTGGAGTTCATCTTCGGCCTGCTTGCGCTCGGTGATGTCGGCGCGGGAAACGAGAACCTTCGCAAGCGTTTCCTCACAGCCGGGGCACACAGAGAAAAACACCGTCACGTGCCGGAGATCGCCCGCCAGCGTCTTGACCATGGAGTCGTGCGTGAACTCGGTTTCACCATTCCAGAGCCCGATGACTTGCTGACGGAAGGTTTCGTAGGACTCGCGGGTGAAGGTCCGGGACAGCCCGGCGAGCAGCTCCTGCTTGTCCGTCGCGCCGTGCAGCACGAGTGCGGCATGGTTCACATCGAGGATCTTCACCCGCTCGGCGCATCGGCGGACATCTTCCGGATGCTGATCGAGGTGGGTCTCGATGTCGGTGACGCCCTCGTCCCGAAGTTCATCGAGACAATGCTTTACGGCGGAAAAATCTTCTTCCCATATCGGAACCGGGGAGCTCTCGAAAACCAGGCGATACCTCTGTTCACTCTCGCGCAACGCCTCACTCGTCCGGTTGAGTTCGGCCACGCGCTCCTGAAGGCTGGCTATCAACGCCTGCAGGAGACCGGTCATGGTGTCGAACGCCGCCGCCAGGACGCCTATCTCGTCACTGGATGTGATCCGGGCTTTAGCGTTCAGATTGCCCCTGGCGATCTCGCGGGCCGTGGCCGTCAGACGGATGATCGGCGCCGTCAGGAAACGGGCGGCGGCAATCGCCGCAATGGTCAAAACAAAGACCACTATGATAGCCAGAACCGTCGTGCGTCGGGCCTGCTCATGGGCTGCTGCCAGGAGGGCCGTCTCCGGCCGCATGAAGACGACCTCCCAGGGGCGCGTTTTCATGCGTTTAACCGCGGCCGCATGGGGTTCCAGGCCCTCCCCAACGCCGCTGACCGTAAAATATGGTTCGGCGCTGTCCACCAGCGTCAGTCCTTTGGCAAGGCCTGAGATGTGGCCAGGAAGGGCGGTGGACCGTTGCAAGGGCAGGCGGCGGGCCGCTTTCAGTCTGGCGGTGCGGGCGGGACCGAGCGCTGCCGCCAGTTTATAGAGCAGACCGGCAGGGCTGCCCGGTGACGACAGCCCGTCGGCGAGGATGAGGCCGTCTTCGTCCACCACGAGGGGAAAAGACCGCGGTCCGATCAGGCCGCTGTCCTCGACGGCGAGCTGCTGGAGCACGGCGGCGCTGTAGCGCGTGCGCAGCACCCCGACCGGCTTCCGCGTCGCCGGATGGACGACGACGCTGCTGAAATAGAGGTAGGCCTCGTCATTGCCGTGCGCGAATTCGACCGGCGAAGCGTAGGGCAGCCCCGTCTCCAGCGCGACCCGGAAGTAGTCGCGCCCCGACTCGTCCCGGCCGATGTTC
>JBNKDX010000345.1:0-2697 GCA_050288485.1 Rhodomicrobiaceae bacterium
CGTTCCGGTGCCGAATATGCCGTCGAGACCGCAGGGGTCGAAGCCCTGGCCGAGCAGAAAGCTCTGCCAGGCGTGGACGAGATCGCCCCGGGAACCGCGACGCAGCGCGCGCAGCACGGCGGGCTGACTGGCGGGCGCTGTGGCGATGACCGGCGGAGCACTGCCGCTCACGGCGACCTCACCGCAGACTGCCTCCAGGCCGGCAGCGGCGTCGCCATCGGGTGGCGGGAGTTCGGCGTTCTCCGCCGGTTCCGGCTCCGGCGCGATGCAACTGAAGGTCAGCGCCGCATCGCGCGCCTTGTTCCAGCGATTGACGAGCCCCCTCCAGAAACGGCTGGATTCGTTGCGATGGGCCACGTCGCGCTCATACTGTTCACGCGCAGTGCGCAGCGCGTTCAGCAGCGCGGCAGCATCCCGCTCTTTCGTCGCGACGGCGGCGCGGGTGATGGGGCCGACGACGCCGTCGTCCGTCACACCCACCGCCCGCTGCATGATGCGGGCGGCGCCTTTCGGACCGCGGTTGAATGCACAATCCCGCAGATAGCATTCGAGGGCCGGAATCCGGGTCCAATCGACGACAGTATCCGTGTAAGCCGCGATGAACTCATGCGCCTGCCGTTCGGCTTCTTCGTAGCGGCCCGCGCCGATTAGATCCGCCAGAAGCCGGGCTTCCGCAGGGTGGTATCGCTCGTTGACGCCCGCGACTTCGAATGCGCCGCCGCCATCGCCCGGAGGCAGCCTGTAGACCATGAGACGCCCCCGCCGGTCGCGGCGCGCTTCGAAATTGAGGATGAAATCGGCCATTCTCAGGCGTTCATGAGGCGTCGCCATCGCTGAATCCCTTGAGTGGAGCACGCGTGCGGGATGCACCTGCCGGATTTACCTGTTCTTGGCTGATGCGGATTTGCCGGAGGTCTTCCTCGGGCGTTTTGCCGGTTCGATGCGGTAGCGCCGCGGTTCGACCAGCGTGCGTCCCATGATGGCCTCCGGTCGCACGCCCGCCAGCACCTGGCGGACGTCCTCGATCACTTCCCGGCGCATCCGGTAATATTGATGGTTGGCGTGCGTGTGCAGCACGCCCGGATTCATGCCGGTCGTGTCATCGACGGAAACACAGTCGATAGCGTAGACGTTGTTCGGGAGGCTCGCGAAGCTTTTCGGCCCCGCGGCCCCGAGCCGGTCGCCATTGAGTTTGCTCGTCTTGGACAGCATGAGCGCGCCGTCCTCATGGCTGTAATAGACGTGAACGTTGCGGCCGAGCTGGGGCAGAAGTCCGAGCTTGCCTTTATGCTCCAGCGCGTCCGCGTCCTCGTCCGCCGCCATCAGAAAGATGTTGTCGAACATGCGCGTAATGCGCTCGGCGGGAAAGAGCTGGCAGAGCGCCAGCACGGCGTGACGCAGCGCCCAGTTCCCCATGCTATGCGCGACCAGATGGATGCGCTGGTTGCAGTGAATGACGCGAGTGTCGTGATCGCGGGGCGCCCGTTCGCGCAGAAAAACAAGCATCCGCGCCAGCGCCCGCGCCATGGCGACTCCCGAAAACGCCGCGTCCTGGCGGTCATCGGCATAAGACCAGAATGGCGCCATGCTGCCGTTCGACGGCCAGGAAAACACGAAGACCTGTGGCCGGATTTCGCGTATGCCCCGCGAGGGAGCGGTGGTGAAGACATAGGCGTCCTGGATTTGGGCGGCGCGCTTGAGCGCGGTCTCGAACGACGAGGCGTAGCCGTGGATAAGAATGATCGCGTCCGCCTGTTCGGCCGCCATGTCATTCTGCAGGTCGCTGAAGACTGCGGTGCTGCCGGGGACCTCTTCCGGTTTCTGCGTCCTGTCCGCTTCCGGAGCCAGATCGATCCTGTCAATGACATAGCCCTCGCCATCGGCATCGTCTCTGCGGACTTCGGCCCACCCTGCGCGGTAGAATTGCGGGCCATCCAAGTGGAAGCGATCGCCGAACGGCGCTGCCGGGTCACGCGTCTGGTTTCTGTTGGTCGCGAAGTATACCGTCGCCAATATCCGCACCTCCGCCAGGAGTTTTCCTGCGTTCATGACGGCGCCATAACGGTACTGACGGAGGGAGCAAGAAAGCGTCAGCAGCCGGGCTTTAAGACCGTCACTCTCCGCGAACCGGGAAGCCCCAGTGCGTGTTATTCATTATATGATAGTGGGTTGCGTCATAAATGTTGATACTACTTATAAGCAATGCAACCGAAGCGGCGAATTTACCACGAATTCTGAATGGGCCAGCCGATTCGCCGATGAAGCGCGCTTGGCAAGGGGCGCCGGGACCGGCTATAGCTAACGGCGGCGCGATTCGGCGCGAATCTGTTCGCTGGCGATATGGTGGATCTTCTCAAGCTCCTGGCTCTGGACGAAGGGGACCTGGGCGTCATCTCGGCGCATGTCCAGGACGCCGTGATGCGCGTGGGCGACATGGCCTTTCTGCCGCACGACCGCCGGTTCGCCATCGTTCTCAACCGTTTCGACTGGCTCGGCTCCGGGGCGGCGCGCAACGCCGCCAAAGGACGTTATGAGCGCCGCCGCTCCGCCCTGCGTTTCGAGAAGGTTGACCGGGCGCAGTTTCATGGCTTTATGCTGGGTAATCCGGAGGCGACGCTTGAGCTTCTGGCGCTGAAATACGAAGCCGAGGACCCGCCGGGGGGCTATATCACGCTCCTGTTTGCGGGTGACGCTGCG
>JBNKDX010000346.1:0-2697 GCA_050288485.1 Rhodomicrobiaceae bacterium
AGCCCTGGCTCACCGATGCCGATCTTTACGGCGACGACGGCTTGCCGCGGTGATCGTCATCGACACCTCGGCGCTGATCGCCATTTTCCGGCTGGAAACCGAAGCCGACAGCTTCATCAGGGCCATCGTCGCGGCGCGGCAGCGTTTCATTTCCGCGTTGAGCGTGCTTGAGGCATCGATGGTGATGACGGGCGGGGCGCGCGACGCCTCGGTGTTCGAACCGCTCGACGAATTCTTGAGTGAGGCGGGCATCGCCACCGTGCCGTTCGACGGCTATCAGGCCGAACTCGCCCGCGCAGCCTTTCTGCGTTATGGCAAGGGGCGGCACAAGGCCGCGCTCAATCTGGGCGACTGCGCGTCCTATGCGCTGGCGATGGCGAAGGGGGCGCCGCTGTTGTTCAAGGGCGCGGATTTTTCCCATACGGATGCGGTCAGGGCAGTGCCGGGACAGGGGTAGTAGAGGCATGTTCAGCCCCGCGGGGTGTTCCCGCCCGTCGTCATGACGAGACGATCCGAAATCGAAGCCGCGCTCCGGCATCTTGCGTCGCGCCTGCCACCGCATGAATCCGGCGCCGTGACCGATCACGCGCTGGACAGCCCTGCGTTGCGCTCCGCTCCCGCGGAGACTGCGGCGTGGCTGTCGCTGGTGGCTTACGCGCGCCACGTGCACACCGACTATGACGAGTTCCTCGAACAGGGCTACGGCCGCGAGGCTGCGCGCCACTTCGTCGCCGCCGAAATGGAGGCGGTCCTCAGCAAATGGGGTGTGCGACGGCCGCTGCTGCCGGAGGAGTGAGAGCGTGGCGCCACAGCGCAACGGGCGCCTCGCGAGCGCCCGTCTCATTTTCGCCGCTACGGCTCCAGCTCGGTATCCCAATACAGATAATCGAGCCAGCTCTCGTGCAGATAGTTCGGCGGGAACCTCCGCCCGTTGCGGTGCAACTCATGCACCGTAGGCCGGTACGGCATCTGATGCGGCCACATCTTCGCCTTGGCGGGCATGTCGCCGCCCTTGCGCAGATTGCACGGTGCGCACGCCGTCACCACGTTGTCCCACCGCGTCATGCCGCCGCGCGAGCGCGGGATGAGGTGATCGAACGTCAGGTCGTCCTGGGCGCCGCAATACTGACAGGTGAAGCGGTCCCGCAGGAACACGTTGAAGCGCGTGAAGGCCGGATAAAGCGCAGGCTTCACATAGACCTTCAGCGACACCACGCTCGGGAGCAGCATTTCGAAAGTCGGGCTGTGCACCGCCTTGTCGTAGTTCGAGACGATGTTCACCCGGTCGAGGAAGACCGCCTTCACGGTCTCCTGCCAGCTCCACAGCGAGAGTGGGTAGTAGCTTAGCGGCCGGTAATCGGCGTTGAGAACGAGGGCCGGATAAGCCGCTGGCGGATGAGATGCGGTCGATACGGCGGTCACGTCTGCCTTTCCTGACGGTTGACCCGTTAGCATGATGCAGTCACGCTCGCACTACGTCGCATGGCAGGGATACTATATCCATGTTGCGGTTATGTGAAGAGCCTGAAAGTCACCGCTTGGAAAGGCTGGGACGCGCCGCCTTTTCTTCCGCCGCTCCGGAGCCGCCAGCGCCTAATCGTCCGGCAGTTCCTGGCGCCGTCGACCCTACCTCGCTCCGCTCACGCGGTATCCCCGACGGGCGCGCTTGCCCTTCCCGGCCGCGTGGATCGTGCGGGCCCGGCTCAGACACGGCCGCCCCGAGGTGCTGCAAGCCCATGCGCGGCCGTCTCTTTTACACTTCACGGAACGGCTGCCCGCGTTGCGGAAATGCGCCCAGTCGGTGCCGTATTCCAGAGCGGTGAAAGAGGACCAGGAGCTCACCGCCGCCCTGAGAGCCGCCCCGCGGGTTGCGCCGCTCCCGCTGCCGTCGTGGAAATGGCCGGACATGCAGAGCTTGCCCCGCTCATGCCCCAGGTCGTGGATCACATGAAGGCCTGTCTGGTCCGCCTTCGCCGAAAGCGTGCCTGCCAGGACCACCGTTGCGCAGATCGTAAGGATTTTTTTCATTGGAAAACCTTCGTCAAAAAGCAGTTCATCCCCTGCGATGGTCCTGTGGGCGCACGTCCGCCAGGATGTTCGCGGGCGACCGCCGCTTCGCTGGGCAGCGCCGCCCACCCGTAAGGACCGGTTCGCCGGTGTGGTCCGCCTGCCCTAGCAGGGAAAGGGTTAATGTGTCGTGTTATGGAACATATGTTGACGTGTTTTCCGTAAAACTATGGCGGTTTGCCGCCACTTCCGGCGCGTGGGCGGCGGCAGGCCAGGCAGGAAGGCGCGCGCGGTAGCGTTAATCCCTCGTTAACCACAGGGTGTTAGCTTAGAGTTAAGACATCCTGGAGTTGCGAGCATCCCCGCTGGCCGGGTGTGCGGCGCTCGTGTAAGCGTATTTGGCCCCGTGGCGTAACCGTTGCGTTCTTGGATTTCGTGTTCATGATTGCGTTGCCTTCCTCCTCGCGTTCCCTTCCTGCTGACGGCATTCTCCTTGGCGACTGCCTCGACGAACTGCGCAAGCTGCCGGGCGCCAGCGCCGACCTCGTCTTCGCCGATCCGCCTTACAACCTCCAGCTCGAACGCGAGCTGCTGCGCCCCAACAATACGCGCGTCGACGGCGTGCATCAGGACTGGGACAAGTTTTCGAGCTTTGCCGCCTACGATGCTTTCAGCCGGGCGTGGCTCTCG
>JBNKDX010000347.1:0-2690 GCA_050288485.1 Rhodomicrobiaceae bacterium
AGCGTCTGCCCGGTGAACGTGGAGACGATGTGATGGACGATACCGAATCCGGGGAGGATCAGGATATAGACCTCGGGGTGGACGAGGAACCAGAACACCTGGCGGTAGAATTCAGGACCGCCGCCCCCTTCCGGCGGCGCGAACGCCGCGCCCGCGAGCAGCGTCACGACCGCGCCGCCCAGCACCGGCAGCGAAAGGAGCAGCACGAAGGCCGAGATCAGCACCGACCACACGAACAGCGGCATCCGGTGCAGCGTCAAGCCCGGCGCCCGCATGTTGAAAATCGTGGTGATGAAGTTGATGGCGCTGAGGAGGGACGACAGCCCCGCCAGCAGAAGCGCGGCCAGCGCCAGCGTGCCCGCCGACGCCGTGTAGCCCCCCATGGACAGCGGCGCGTCCAGGAAAAGCGAAACGATAAGCGCCGCGAAGGACGCCGGGATCAGCCAGAACGAAACGGCATTGAGGCGCGGAAAAGCCATGTCGCGGGCGCCGATCATCAGCGGCGCCATCCAGTTGCCGAATCCGCCGATCATCGCGGGCATGACGACGAAGAACACCATGATCAGCCCGTGCGCCGTCACGAACGCGTCGAACGTGCGGGCATTGGCGAAGATCTGCATCCCCGGTTCCTGCAGCTCCATGCGCATGGCGACCGAGAGCGCGCCGCCGGTGAGCCCTGCGGCGATGGCGAAAAGCAGATAGAGCGTACCGATGTCCCTGTGGCTGGGCGCGAGCAGCCATCGCTGAACACACCCGCGCTTGTCGAGGCGCCGCCCTGCGGCGTCCACGGTCCCGGCCATGTGAAGTTCCTCCCCAGAGCCCCTGCCCGACGGCCGCAACGGTCCCGGCCACCACAAAACTCACAGGATTTTGCTCTTCCGCGGTCTCTAGCAGTGCGGCATCCTGCCCATACAGGAGCGACACCTTGCCGCATTCCCCACCATTTAGGCATATAACAGGGACCGGAGCAATCCACGACAAATGCGACATAGTAGCGCGCGTCGCTCTGTTGCATGGCGGCACTGTCTCACTTTGGCCGAATTGCTGGCCGACAGGCTCCTCATCCAAAAGGAAATATTGCCTCGCGCCGTCACTTGGGGCAAACCTCCCGCCCAGGATGGCATTCGGCTTCAATCAAGACAGGTGGAGAAGGCCCTGGTGGTTGCCAACAGACGTTTTCCGGCAGTTCGCAGTCTTTTGCAGGCGGCATTCGCCGCTCGGGTGTTACGTGCCCCCGTCGCGCTGCTCGCGCTGGCGCTGGTCCTGGCCGCGGGCGCCGCAGACCCCGCGCGGGCCGCCGGTCCGCAGCTCCCTTCCGGCGAAGTCAAGGCCACGCACGGCGCTTGGCAGCTTCGCTGCGGCCGCCCGCCCGGAGCGCACAAGGAGAAATGCGCGCTGGTGCAGAGCGTGAAGGCCGAAGACCGCCAGAACGTCTCGCTGATGGTCATCTTCATGCGCTCCTATGACGGCAAGACGCAAATCTTGCGCGTTTTCGCGCCGCTGGGCGTCCTGCTGCCGACCGGCCTCGGCCTGAAGATCGACAATGTCGACGTCGGCCACGCGCCGTTCATGAAATGCGGCCCCGTCGGCTGCATGGCCGAAGTCGTGGTGAACAAGGAGTTGTTCGCCAAGATGAAGACGGGGAAGAACGCGGTGTTCATCATTTTCCAGACGCCCGAATTCGGGATCGGCATTCCGATCTCGCTGGCCGGATTCGCGGACGGCCTGTCGGGATTGAATTGACCGCGGGGCCGCATCCACCATCGCCTCCAGCATTGCGCCCGGTAGCCTCGAAAACCGGGCGCTCAGAGCCGGAATACCGGCTGTACCTCTACGGCCACAGTGCGTTACCATTCTGCACCCGCCGCTGTGGATTTTGCTGCTTCCCACTCCCGTAAGATTACTTTTTTTTTACACTCAACTTGGGCGCTATGATTCGTCCGGGATGGACGAAACTTGGTCGGCGCGCGTTTCGCAACCGCGTCTGCCCAGGCAGAGGAAGGCGGCGCCTTCCCTAATTAACAGGCCGGACGTTTCACCGGCGGCGCCGCCAGGATTATGGACCAGGACCTCGCGAACCGGCCGTGTTCGGCCATAATTTCATCGCGTGGATAACCGGTTCCCGGTGCGTTGCTTTCCGTCAGTAACTTTCGTTTCGCGTCTGCGTCATGCGTACTCCATCGGACGCCGGGGGGGCGTCCCCGTGCAGGCATTACGAGAGAAACCGGATGAGATTATTTCGTACCATAGCAGGCGCCCAGGGGGGACGGGTCTTCGCCAATATGGGCGCCGCTTTCGGCCTCAGCGACGAGCTTGCCGCGCAGGCGGTCCGCTATCTCGTGCCGCCCATCGCCAGGACCATCAACAGGCGCACCGAGACCTCCCAGGGTCTCCTGCATTTCCTGGAGTTTCTGGGGAGCCGCCGCAACGACCGCTGCTGGAACGACCCCGGCATTTTCGGCCATCCGCAGGTGGAGACCGAGGGCCGCGCCGTTCTCAGCGCCCTGTTTCCGCAGGCGGGCCATATCCGCAAGATCGTCACCAACCGCGCCAAGGTGCTGCCGGTACAGCCGGAGACGCTCGACGCCATGTTCCCTTACGTCGCGCTTCTTGCCCTGGCGGCCATCGAACGCCGGACGCGCGAGCCGCTGGGATCGATTCTGCAGCATCTGGCGAAGGAAAATCTCGAC
>JBNKDX010000348.1:0-2689 GCA_050288485.1 Rhodomicrobiaceae bacterium
TTTCACAACGTGCCGGCGCGCAAGATGAGAGGCAGCGGGCCGATCGACTGCGACGTGCTGGTCTTCGGCGACGACCCCGCGGACAGGCAGACCACCATTTCGCTGGTGGAGGCGGCAGGCATGCGCGGCGTTCATGGCGGGCCGCTGGTCAATTCCACGGCGGCGGAGGCGCTGACCTCGGTGCTGATCGGCATCGGGCAGATTTACAAGGTTGACGGCGCGGGCATCCGCATTACCGGGCTGGACTGAGGCGGGCGGTCCCGCGCTGCCGGCTTATTCGCAAAGGGCCTTGTGACGGCGCGGCGTGAGGTCGAGGTGGAAATGGTTGCGGTGCGCCGCGTTCGCCTCTGGCCCGAGCACCGTACCGAAAATGACGCATGCGCCCTTGTGGATCTCCCGCAGGAACGCCGCGCGCTCGTCCCCCGTATCCCAGTGGTCGGCCACGCGGATGTGCTCGCCTTTCGCCGTGACGAATTCGGCGATGTCGATGGCGTTGGCGAATGCGTGCTGGCTGATGCGCTCATTCGGACTGCCATAGCGCGCGCGGCAGTGATAACCGGCAAGATCGACGACGCGGATGACGGTTGCGTCGAGGAGCGCCTTGGATCTGGGCTGCACGACCTCGCGCAGCCAGCGTTCCAGCGCGTCGCTCATCCGGCAGTTGACCGTAACGGCGGGGCGCAGTTCGACCCTCGGGACATGGTTGATGTATTTCAGGGACACCGGGGCGGGCGTGCCGCAGGCGCCCTGGCGGATCGGGGGCAGGTTCTTGGCCTCGAAACGGCCTCTGGCGAAGAGGCGGCCGCACTCGAACGCCGCGTCGCGGATCTGGGCCTCGCTCCAGGTGGGCGGCGGTGGCGGTCCGAGCGGTTCCTTCGGCACCGCCGGTTTCCCTGCGGTTTGCGGAGAGGCGCGTTCGGGCAACGGCGGTATTTCGCCGGGCGCGGGCTGACGCAACGGTTTTTCGGGCCGGGCGTGATTTCGCGCCTTTGTGCGCCTGCGCCTGACGGCGGCCTCTCGCAAGGGCGGCGCATCAGGAGTGGACACAGCCAGCGGCTGGCTTGCGTGCGGCGCGCTTCTCGCATAATCCGAACGCATGCCCAGCATGAGCCCGCCAAGCGCCAGCGATAGTTTCAACGCCACAGAGAAACGCAACGGACTTCATCCCCACCGGCCGCTGCGGCGCGCGGCCATTGTATTCGCCCCTTTCCGCAGCGCATATATAGCCCGCCACGGCCGCCCCGCCGCAAGCCTTTTGAACACAGGCGGCCCCGCCGCCTAACCGACCCCAGGAGCCCCCATGAACGATCAGCCCGTCCCTGACGCCGATCTGCTCACCCGTGAAGAAGGCCGCGCCGGTTTCATGACGCTCAACCGCCCGGCGGTGCTCAACGCTCTGACGCCCGGCATGGTCCGTACGATGGAAGAGCATTATGTCAAATGGGCGGCGGCCCCGCGCATTTATGGCGTGGTCGTCGAAGCGGCGCCGGGACGCGCCTTTTGCGGAGGCGGCGACGTTCGCGCGGTGTCGGAGGGCGCCAAAGCCGATCCGAAATCCGTGCTCGGTTTTTTCCGCGACGAATACCAGCTCAACTGGTCGCTGGAGTGCTTCACCAAGCCGAACGTGGCGCTGATCGACGGCATATGCATGGGCGGCGGCGTGGGGATCTCGATCTTCGGCACCCACCGCGTCGCGGGCGAGCACTTCCGCTTCGCCATGCCGGAAACAGGCATCGGTTTCTTCCCCGACATCGGCGGCGGCTTCTTCCTGTCGCGGTTCCGGGGCGAGATGGGCGTCTATCTGGGATTGACGGGACGGAGCATCGGCCGCGCCGACGGCTGTTATCTCGGGATCGCCACGCATTGCATCGACGCCGAGCATTTTCCCAGGATCCGTGCGGCGATGATCGAATCCGATCCCATAGACCCGGTGCTCGATGCGCTGCGCCGCGACCCGGGCGAGAGCGAACTGGCCGCCCTCCAGGACGCCGTGGACCGCATTTTTTCGGCGTCCACCGTCGAGGAGATCCTGTCGCGTCTCGACGCCGAGACCGGCGCTCACAGCGATTGGGCGCGCGAGACGGCGGCGGTCATCCGGCGCAACGCTCCCCTGAGCCTCAAGGTGACCTTGCGGCAAATCCGGGAGGCGAGGCGCCTGCCGCGGCTGAAGGAAGCGCTCATCGCCGATTTCCGCCTGTCCAGCCGCCTCCTGGTATTGCCCGATTTCCATGAAGGCGTGCGCGCCGCGCTCGTCGACAAGGACCGTTCGCCGAAGTGGCATCCGCAATCGCTGGAGGAGGCGACCGATGAGATGGTGGACGCCTGCTTCGCGCCGCTCGGCGAGGGGGAGGAACTGGAACTGGCCGACCGCTGGACTCTGGCGGCGTAGCGGCGCGCTCCATCCGGCTTATCAACTTTTGAGCGAGGTTATCCCCACCACCACAATTTTAGCTTGTTGTATTAAATTCATTTTAGCAAATTTCGCGCTAAGGTAGCACCCAATCACCCCGTCAACCTTAAGAGGCGCGTAATGAGCGTAGCATTGGACTATCAGCGCGAGGAAACGATTGCGGAAGAGCGTCCGCTGAAGTCGCAGTATCTCATGGTTTTGAAGATCGTCGAGCGGCTGCATCGCCTGCTTCTCGATGTCATTAAGAACGAGTTCGAGCGTGTCGGCCGGATGGACGTC
>JBNKDX010000349.1:0-2677 GCA_050288485.1 Rhodomicrobiaceae bacterium
TCCACCACGAACTGATGCCGATCCACAGGCCAAGGACAGCCAGGACAATCCAAGCCAGATGCCCCATCACGAGATCAAGCATCTCCATCTTGTAGGGCGGAAGGGGATCGGGCAACAGGCGCCGGGCCTGAAAATCCTTGATCTCGGCATCGTTGAGCGAGAAATACTCGTTCTTACCCGTTACGGCCAGGACATAGCCGTCGTCCGCGATGGTGTAGGGCAGGATGAAATGCTCGGTGCGGAGCTTGCGGGCGAGGTGCAGCGTCTGCCCGTCCGGTCCTTTCACATCGACTTTCTGGATGAACTGCAACCTGTCCTCGGCGCCGAAACGCCACTTCGCCGCCTGGGCGGCCGGCGCCTGGAAGAGGACGGCCAGTGCGAAGCCGATGGCGATGAATGCTCGCATGGCGATCCTCCTCGACCAATTGCTGAACAGGGTATAAAGCACCCCTCACCTGAAACAGTAAAATGTTCGAAAAATGACGACGTCGTCATTTTCGGAGGATGGCGCGCCAGAGCCCGCCCGCCATGCCGGTCTTCATGGTCTTGCCCCCGCCTTTCTGCCCGGCGACCCGCTGCCGCCCGGATCCGATACTCCCTTCAGTCTGGGAACGACTTCTTCCGCCAGAAGCGTGATCCCCTCCAGCACGGCGGCCTCGTCCGCGCCGACCATCGCCATGAGCGGCAGATTGACCCCCGCATCTATCAATTTCTGAAGCATCTCCGCAACCTCGTCCGGCGTTCCGGCCGCGATGTTGAATTTCCGCAGCAGGTTGGTGGTGATGAGGTCGGCCAGATCGTCGTTGCCGAGGAAAACGCGCTCCCGCAGGGGCGTAATCTCGTCCTCGGTAATGCCCGAGCTGATGAGGATCTGGTTGCTGTGAATGTTGCGGACCTTGTTGACGAGGAACGCCGCGACCTGGGGCCGCGTCGCCGCCCTGGCCGCAGCGCCGTCGCGCGATAGGCTGCACAAGATCACCGCACCAAGCGGAAACGAGTTGAGCCGCGAACGGCGGGCGCTGGCGAGGCCTTTCCGCAGGTTGCCGATGGCGAATTTCACGAAGGCCGGGGTGGTCAGAGGAGGGAGCAGGAGGCCGTCGCCGATCTCACCCGCGAGCGTCTGCATCAACGGTCCGGCGGCGCCGATGTAGACCGGTATGTCGTCGCGGTGAAACCGCCGGTCCTCGTTGATGGACGGCATCGAGGCGGCGTAAGTCTCGCCGACGTAATGGAAAGGCTCGCCTTTCACCGTCTGCCTGAAGATCATGACGGCTTCACGATGCATCCTGACGGCGTCCCGCCTGCTCAGATCGGGCTCGATCCCGGCGGTTCCCATCCTGCCCGCGCCCATTCCCATAATGAAACGCCCGCCGGTGAGCTCGTCGAGCGCGCAGGCCTCGGCGGCCAGCAGGGTGGGGTGGCGCAGATAGGGGGATACCGTTCCCAGGCCGAGCGGGATATTTTTCACGACCGCGGCGGCGGCACTCAGCGTGACCATTGCGCCCCGCGCCTCATAGCCGTAGCGGCGGAACCAGTGATACGCCTCGGCGATCCAGAAGCCTCCGCCGAGCCCGAGTTCGTCCGCCCGCCGGGCATAGGCGGTGATCGCCGGCAGCCGTTCAAAGGACTGAAAGATGATGCCGATGTCCGGTCTCGCCAGGCTGGACAAGTCTTTCTCCCGGAAAATCCCCCCTCATACTCTACGTGATGTGCTAACATAATATCTCTATTTGAACGAACAATTGCCTTCCTTCTATGAAATGAAAGCTTAACCCGATGATTGCATATGGCGCGTCTACGATCATCTGAGGAAAAAAATATAGCGCAGGGAAAGAGTTTACGGGACGAAGGGAGAGCAGCGGCGCTGTATCTCCGTGTTTGCCCTATTGTCTGCAACTGGGAACGCGACATGCAAGATTCCGCGACCGCTGCGATGCCCGCCGGCGAGCCGAAAGCCAGCCTCCACCCCCTGGATGCGCTTCCCGGCCTGCTGGACACCTCCGTTGCGCGCTGGAACCAGCGGCTGGAACAGCGCCTCATTCCCATCGGCCTGACATTCGGGCAGTGGCGCGTGCTGCTCGTCACCGCGCGGCTGGGCCCCATGAATATTCGCGAATTGAGCGACGCAACCCTCGTTCCGCATTCCACCGTAGGCCGCTGGCTGGCGCAGATGGAGGCGGAAGGGCTGGTCAAGCGCCGCGCGCTGCCGCGCGACCAGCGCGCCGTCGAAGTGACCATAACCCAGAAAGGCCGCAATCTGTTTCTGCGTGCGCTGCCCGTTGCGCGTCACGAATATGAAACAGCGATTCAGGAATTCACGCCCGAAGAACTGGACCTGCTGATGGCGCTGCTGCATCGCCTGCGCGACAACCTGTTCGCCTGACCATCGCGCGCATCCGCGGCCGTGTTCGGGGCGGGCTGCCGCCGCCCGCTATTGAACCCGCCTCCCTCAAGCCTTATAGCTGCAATTCGTGGCCGCCGCGTCCATCCTCCCGGCGCCGGCGGCCGGTCCAGCAGCGCGAGGCCGCCTCTTGCTTCTCGACGATCTGGCACATCTCGGACGCCGCGCGGGCGCGCTCGCGGAAGGCTGGCTCAACCCGGCCGTCCGCCTCGGCGTCACCGGCCTTGCGCGCGCGGGCAAGACCGTGTTCATCACCGCGCTGGCGCACAATCTCAT
>JBNKDX010000350.1:0-2674 GCA_050288485.1 Rhodomicrobiaceae bacterium
GGTTTGGGAAACTGACTACCAAGGTTGTTTTACATATTGTTCTCCTTTGTGCGAAACGATTTACGGTTACCGGCCCCAGGAGTTGGCGGGCCAGCCCCACGTCATTCTCGGCGACAAGAATCCTCATCGTTCGCCAGTTCCTCCGTGCCAGCCGCGCCTCAGGCGCGGGCGTTTCCGGCGCCATTCGCGCCCGCCGCCGATCCGCTCCAGGAGTTGAAGCGTGCGTGCGTCGTAGACGAGTTTCAGGATACGCCCATCGGGCGGAAATATCTTTACCTCATAGAGCCAGTCACGGCCGCTGCCCCGCCCGGCGGGTCTCAGTTCCGCTCTCAGTATGCGCGCCCGTGGGTGATCGGCTTTGACTTTCGCCAGAAGTCTGTCAACGGACACGAGCGTGGGCGGGTTGACGGCGTTCGCTGCGGTCTCGGCCACGACGGCCAAGGTGACGCCGAGGAAGGCAAGCGCCAGCCGCCGCAGGACGGCGCGCCACGCTGGCAGCCTATGTCTGGCCCGGTTCATGCACTCCCCCACCGCGGCCCGGTTTTCCTTTGTATCACGGGCCTTTGCATAGGTTCTCCCTGACGGAAATGCTAGGCGCGCGCGCCTTACACCAAGCTGAAAAGGCGTTTCAGCATGGCGAAAGCGTGCACGGACTAGCATCTCCCCATATGAACCAGACAAAGGAGCGTCATATGAATAAGACCCGCAAAATCGTTTGGCTCGCGGCCGGGGTGGTCAGCGCCGTCATGGTTACGGCGGCTGTCGCGCAAGGCATGGGGCCGGGCGGCGGCATGGGCCGGGGCGGCGGAATGGGGATGGGCGGCATGGGCATGGGGCCGGTCGCCAAGCTCTGCGCCGCGGAACTGGAGAAGCATTGCTCCGGCCAGCGCGGCCCGCAAGCCCGGGCGTGCCTCGAAGCCAAGGAAGACGAGCTGTCCGAGGATTGCCGCGTGGCGCTGGAATCGACCGGCCCGGACCGCAGTCCCGGCGCTGGCCCGGTGGCGCGGCTGTGCATGGTGGAAATCGACAAATTCTGCACCGGCGTCGAGCACGTCGCCGGTCAGGTGCGCACCTGCCTTGAGAAGCACCGCAGCGAACTGAGCAATGCCTGCACGACGGCGCTCGATACGACCGGGCGCGGCTGGAGGATGATGCAGCAACAGCAGCAGCAGCAGCAGCAGCAGCAGCAGCAGCAGCAGCAGAAATAACGCGGCGCGTGAACCGCGGCAATCTGAGCCGAGGAAGTTTCAACCGTCCCGCCGCTTCACTGACGGAGGACGGAGAACAAGGAGCAAACTCATGTTTACCAAGACCACAGCAGCAATCGTCATCGCCGGCGCCGCCATGCTGGCGTCAGCCGGTCCCAGTGCGGCGCAGGGTTGGGGACGCGGCCCGGTGGCTTCGGCCTGCTCGGCCGAGATCGCCAAATACTGCGCCAGGCAGCGTCATGGCGGCGGCGCGGTGCGCGCCTGCCTGGAAGCCAACCGCCGCAAACTGTCGTCCCGGTGCCGGCACGCGCTCAACAACACGGGCTTCGGCCGCCGCTGGCGGTAATCATCGGAGATGTGGGGGGCGGGCGCCGTCCCCCACACAATATCGCCTCACACAGAATACCTGCGGCGTGCTCAGTGCTGCGCCGCCATCCTTCAGTATTCGTGACACCTCGGGCACCGTTTTCCCCCGCCTCTTCTCCATTTTCGCTTCATGCCTGACAGCTTTTCCCGGCGCTCTTCGCGCCGCAATTAACCATTTCCCGGTCAATCCCGCGCGAAACCCTCATTTCCCCTTCCAGATCCGTTGACTCCCATGAAATCCCATGCTATCCCAAAATCGCCCGTTCGGAAGGGTGTGATTCGGGGGGAGGCCACCTGAAGCGAGTTCCTCGAAGGCCACATAGGGGGGCATCAAGCGCTTTGCCTCCTCCCGGTCCTGACCTCCAGGAACCGCTCACCCGGACCGCAGCGGGCCGTGACGGAAAGAAGCCTGCGCCGCAGCCGGTCGTTGTCCCGCGTCGCACTGGGAGCGCCTGAGGGAGATGGATGAATTTGCTTCCCGGTTCGACAACAGGATCGACGCCAAAGGGCGCGTCTCTGTCCCTGCGCCTTTTCGGGCCGTGCTCGCCCAAGAGGGTGCTGACGAGATCTTTTGCTATCCGCACCTCGACAGACCGGCGCTCGAAGCTGGCGGCAGCCGTCTGGTCGAGAAGATTAAGGGAATTCTGGAAGACTTTCCCATCGACAGCCCGGAGCGCGACGAAATCGCGACCGCTTATTTCGGGGAAAGCGAGAAGATCAAGGTCGATCCTGACGGCAGGGCCGTTCTGCCGAAAAGACTGCGGGATCATGCGGGTATTACCGACGTTGCGGTCTTCGTCGGACTGGGCGACAAGTTCCAGATCTGGGAACCTGCAGCCTACGAAGAGTTCCGGGCAGAGGCGCGCGAGCGGGCGCGCAGCTACCGGAGAGAGCTCGGCGCGGGGAGCCGTCCATTAGGGGGCGGCAGTAAAGTAGGAGTACGGGAGTGATGGCGGGTCGCGGCAAGGGAGAGGCCCCCGAAGCCGATGGCGGACTGGCCCGTCACACTCCTGTCCTCTTACACCGGGTTCTCGAAATGCTGACGCCCAGGGACGGCGGACGCTATATAGACTGCACTTTCGGCGCTGGCGGCTATGCCA
>JBNKDX010000351.1:0-2577 GCA_050288485.1 Rhodomicrobiaceae bacterium
GGCCGGCAGTTCGTGCTCCATTCCCGGGCCAAATCTCAGCGGGCCGTCATGGGCGAGCAGGATTTGTTGCGCCCGGGCGACATCCGCATCCATCGGCATCTTCAGGCCCAACTGCAGGGCACCAGGATATTCCGGTTTGGTACGCTCTTTGGGAACCCACCAAAAGGCGGCGTCCGGATCGCAAGGGTACATCAGATAGGCGCGGTCACAGTCGAAGACTGAAAGAACTGCATCCAGCGCGTCGCTCATCATCCGTTCGAGGTCGTTGGTTCCATGGATGGCCCGATTGACGCAGTCCATGCTTTCCAGGAACTTGAGGTGCTCCTGGCGCTGGCTCTCCGCCTGTTTGAGGTCGGTGATATCGCGCATGACGCCGACCGCCTCCCACCGCTCGTTGAACTTTAACGGTGAAACCGAGAGCTTGATGAGGAATTCGGCGCCGTCCTTCCGTCGGGCCTCAAGTTCCAGTTCCTTGCCGACCACCGGGCCGCGGCCCTCCTTGGCGAACCGGGGCCAGCCTGCCTGATAGGCTTCATGGTAGCGGGCAGGCGCCAGGAGCAGATGGGCGGCCTGGCCGAGCGCTTCCTCTACGGTATATCCGAAGATGCGGCTCGCAGCCTTGTTCCAGAAAACGATGCGGCCGACATCGTCAAGCACGACCATTGCGTCTTGGACGACGTCGCTGATGGCCCGGAGCCGTTTTTCGCTTTTGAGCAGTTCAGCTTGGGCGAGCGCCTGGCTCGAGATCTCGTGCTCAACCTCGCCAAGGCCACCCTGGAAGCTCGCGGGCGGCGATGATGAAGGGAGCTGGGTTTCCGTTGACGTGCTGCCCGCTTCCCCTTTCACTGAAGCCGAGGTCATAAAAAACGGTCCTCACGAAATACGGAGCCAGGCCAAGCTGAATTGTCGCCGCATTAATGCAACAAAGGAGCAAACTCCGGTTGAGGACTCATAACACTGCAATCGTTAAATTGGCGCATAGCAAGAACCCGGAAGCGCCCTTCCTGCCGCCGCCGGGTGGCCGCAGCTTCCGCACTGGCATTCGGTTCAAATCGCACTGACCCGCACGGCGTTTCGCGCATGCACGCTTCGCATGGAACGCAAGCCATGTGCAAAGTTTGCCGGGCCACTTCTCCTGCAGGAAGGGACGGGCAAAGCAATGATAATTTCATCGCGCGCCGAGCGGTTCACCATCATGCTGGCGGCGGGCGTGCTGGCAGTGACGGCGACACGCCGTCAAGCGAAGCGGCGTCAATCTCGGCGTGACGAGCTTTTTCGACGGCTTCGGGACGGCCCCGGGCTGCAGTTCGACCTCTCCTTACCCCGCCTCGATCGGCACATCCGCCCCGGCCCATTCCGTCCACGAGCCGTCATACACGGCGCACTGTTCCTCGCCCAGGCACGCCAGCGCCAGCGCGATCACGCAGGCCGTCACGCCCGACCCGCAGGTCGCCACCACCGGCCGCGCCGGATCGACGCCCGAGGCCGCGAATATCTCCTGCAACTCCTCCGGGGCCTTCAGCGTGCCGTTCCGCTGCAACAGCTTCTGATAGGGCAGGCAGATCGACCCCGGAATGTGCCCCACGCGCGGCACCTCACGCGGCTCGGGATCGGTACCCGCAAAGCGCCCTGCTGTGCGCGCGTCCACGATTTGCTTCACGCCCGCGGCCGTGATCCGCTTCATATCGTTCAGGTCACGCACCAGCCCGGAATTACAGCGCGGCGTGAAGTGCTTGCCCGAGCGCTGCACTGGAGCGCCCTCGACGCGGGGGCGCCTCTCCGCCCGCCACTTGTTGATGCCGCCGTTCAAGACGGCCACGTCCTCGTGCCCCATGACGCGGAACATCCACCACACCCGCGAGGCGCTGTAGACGTTCTGGCGGTCGTAGCAGATCACGCGCGTGCCGTCGCCGACGCCCATTTCGCGGACGCGGCTGGCGAATTTCTCCGGGCTCGGCAGCATGTGCGGCAGCGGGTTCGCCGCATCGGCGATTTCGTCGATGTCGAAGCGGAGCGCGCCGGGAATGTGCTCCTCCTCGAATTCCTCCGCCGCGTCGCGGTCCTCTATGGGGAGATAGAGCGTGCAGTCGAGAATGACGATGTCGGGCGCTTCGAGATGCTCCGCGAGCCATTCCGTTTCCACCAGCCATTTGCCGTAAAAATCCATGCGAACACTCCCCGGAGTTCGACCATCTTCTGACAGACCGCGAATCTTTCAATCCGCGGGTAAAGTATCATTGCGCCCGGCGGCGAGCCAAAGCAGTTTCGGCTGCGGCCGCGGCTTTTACGCGAAAACCTTGGGCAACGGCGCCGCGGGGCGGTCGAGCCAGTCCGGCGCCGGCAGGTTCTTCGATTTCAGGAACGCCGGATTGAACAGGCGGCTCTGATAGCGCGTCCCATGATCCGCGAGCACTGTGACGATGGTGTGGCCCGGCCCGAGGTCGCGCGCGAGACGCACGGCGCCGGCCACATTGACTCCCGACGATCCGCCCAGGCACAGCCCCTCTTCGCTCAGGAGCTGAAACACGCAGGTCAGCGCCTCTGCGTCGCCGATCTGATATGCCCGGTCCACGATCA
>JBNKDX010000352.1:0-2577 GCA_050288485.1 Rhodomicrobiaceae bacterium
CTGGCTTGCTCTTGGCTTACACGACTTTATTCGCTTACCTTTAATCAGCGCCTTTTATGGACTCTGCTTTATGGCTGCTGCTGTTGGCATTGTTCTGCTTATTCAATGGCAAGGCACTCATCTTGTCGTGATGCCAGCGGCGGTGGACCGGATCGTGGACCATGTAGGTCAGCGTGTCGTTCATCCAGCCCATGTTCCACTTGAAGCCGAAGCCCAGCCCGCCCGAACTCGTCGGGCAGGAAACGCCCGGCCAAGCGGTGGATTCCTCGGCGATGGTCACGGAGCCCGGCACGGTCCCGTAGACCAGTTCGTTCACGCGCTGCAGAAACCGCACGGCGTCGCGGTTGTCGTTACCGCCGTCGGGATTGGGCAGCCACTCGCCGTCCCGGCGCGAATAGTCGAGATAGAGCATGGAGGCCACGGCATCGACCCGCAGTCCGTCGACGTGATAGCGGTCGAGCCAGTAGAGCGCGCTCGCGGCCAGAATATTGGAGACCTCGCGGCGGCCGAAATCGTAGATCGCGGTGTTCCAGTCGGGATGGAATCCCTTGCGTGGGTCTTCATGCTCGTAGAGCGCGGTTCCGTCGAAGCGTGCGAGCCCATGTTCATCCGTCGGGAAATGGGCGGGCACCCAGTCGAGAAGGACGCCCAGTCCGACCTGATGCGCGCGATCGACGAAGCGCTGGAAACCGGCCGGATCGCCGAAGCGGCGCGTCGGCGCGAACAGGCCGATGGGCTGGTAGCCCCAGGACGCGTCCAGCGGGTGCTCGCAGACGGGCATCAGCTCGATATGGGTGAAGCCCATGTCGGCAACGTAAGGGACGAGTTGATCGGCAAGCTCGTCGTAGCTCAGGAAGCCGCCGTAGCCGTTGCGCCGCCAGGAGCCGAGATGGACCTCGTAGACCGCCATCGGCATCCGCCTCGCGCCAGCGCCGGGACGGGAGGCCATGTGCCCGCCGTCACCCCAGGCCCAGCCGCTCGTCCGGGTGACGATGGAGGCCGTCGAGGGCCGCATTTCGCTGCCGAAGGCGAAGGGGTCCGCCTTGAGCGGCAGCAATTTGCCGTCGGCGCCGACGATCTCGTATTTGTAGACAGCGCCTTCCCCCAGACCGGGGGCGAAGATCTCCCACAGGCCGCTGTCGACGCGCTTGCGCATCTGGTGGCGGCGGCCGTCCCAATGATTGAAGTCTCCGACCACGGAAACGCGCTGGGCATTCGGCGCCCAGACCGCGAACAGGACGCCGTCTGCGCCCTCATGTTCCGTCAGATGCGCGCCGAGGCGTTCATAGAGGCGCTGGTGTGTGCCTTCGACCAGCAGATAATCGTCCAGCGGCCCGAGCGCCGGACCGAAGGCATACGGATCGAGAAACTCCCAGGCGCCGCCGCCGTTTTCCGCATTCAGACGGTAAGGGAAGCGGCAGCCTTCCCCCGCGGCGAAACCTTCGAAAAAACCGTCTTCTCCGCGCGCCGTGAGATCGAACCCCTCACCGCCATCGCGTATCACGCGCACGGTTTCCGCGCCCGGAACGAAGGCGCGAATCACCACCCCGCCGCTTATGCAATGCTGGCCGAGCACGGCGAAGGGATCGCCATGCCGCGCCGCAACGATGCGGCTTACATCCTCGTCAGCCGCGCGCCAATCAACCGCGGTCATGTGCTCCCCTATCGGGCGGGCTACCTGTTGCAACGTTTGTCTTCCTCCCGCCGCGCCGGGCCCGCGGGCTTGATATTAGCAAATCTGGTGCGATTCTGGATGCGGCCTTTCGCATCTGCAGTTCCGGCGCATTGTCCGGAAAGAATATTAAGTATTTGCGGACAGCTCACTCCCCCGCCCGGCGCTCTCGCACCGCTTTCCCGCCCTCTCGTCGATTTCGGCGTCCAAGCGCATCCCGGTCCGTCGCTCGCGCCTGCACGCCTGAAGGGACAACGTGGCGGAGGCCGCAAGCAACCGGCCGCCCATTCCAGTTCCTTCTACCAAACCGCCCGAGCCACACTCACCCCTTACCGGCAGGCACTTTCCAGATATCCCCGGCATATTCGCTGATGGCGCGGTCCGAAGAGAACCAGCCCATGCGCGCGGTGTTCAGAATGGCCGCGCCCCACCATGATTTGCGGTCGCGCCAGCGGATGCCGGCATCGCGCTGCGCTTCGAAATAGGCGTCGAAATCGGCGCAGACCATGAAATGGTCGTGATAGGTGAGGGTTGTGACGAGTTGCCGGTAGCGGTCCTTGTCGTCCGGCGAAAAGACGCCCGTCTCCACCGCGTCGAGGACTTCGCGCAAGACCGGCGAAGCGGTGATGATTTCGCGCGCGTCGATGCCGTGGTGCCGCCGCTCCTCAACTTCCGCCGCCTTCAGGCCGAAGATGAAAATGTTGTCCTCGCCGACCGCCTCGCGGATCTCCACATTGGCGCCGTCGAGGGTGCCGATGGTCAGCGCGCCGTTCAGCGCGAATTTCATGTTGCCCGTGCCGGACGCCTCCATGCCCGCTGTCGAAATCTGCTCGGAGAGATCGGCCGCCGGGATGATCGCTTCAGCCAGGCTCACATTGTAATTCGGCAGGAACACAACCTTTAAC
>JBNKDX010000353.1:0-2572 GCA_050288485.1 Rhodomicrobiaceae bacterium
GTAAGCCTCGCCGCCGCTTGAACTCGTAGCGTTCACCCGATTCCCCTGGCGAGATACCCTTTCTCCGGCGCGAGGCCATGGCCCGCAAGCTCGGCATATGCCGCCTCGACGAGGGAGGCGGGCAGACGCAACCCCGAATGCAGAAGCGGCGGCGCCGCCGCGAGCGCATCCGCGCCATGGGCCATGACGTGGTCCATCGCCTTATTGGCGTTGGTGAAGACGTTGCCATAGCCGGCCAGTCCCGCCGCCGGAAAGAGCATCGAGCAGATGGCCGTCAGCATTTCCGAGATATCCTCGGCCGCATCGCGGTCGCCACACGCCATGTAATCCATCATCGCCGCCAGTTCCCGCGCGAAGCAATTCGCGGTGCTCAGGAGGAAACCGTCATACGCACCGCCGCCCTCGGCAAGATGCTCCGCGTAATCGCCCTCCGCCCCGCGCACGAGGAAAACGTCCCGAAACCCGGATTTCGCCGCATGGTCGGTTCCGCTCGTATCCTTGAACAGGTAGAAATTCGGGTGCGCCGCCGCCAGCGCGCGCAGCGTCTGCGGGGACATCTCGTTTTTCGTCGCCTGCGGCAACTGATAGAGCGCCACGGGCAAGCCCATCTCCAGTATTCCGCCGAGCGCCGCGCGGATTGCATCCTGGCCGAGCGCCTCGCCCGAGGGCGGGCAGACGGTGAAGCCGCACACGGCAGCCTCCGCCATGGCGGCGGACGCGTCATCCTCGCCAGCGCGCCGCCTGAGCCAGTCCACGACGCCGCCGATTGCGGTCCGCATGTCCTCATCACGCGTCTTCAGAATGCCAACGAGGATGCGCCCGCCGATCGCGCGGACTTCCTCCGTCGCAACCTCCAGCAGGGCGCGGATTTCGCCGTCGCTCATCTCCCAGCCTTCGCCGGTGCTGCCCGGTATGAGGAAGCCCTTCACCCATGGCTGCATGGAGGCGAGATGCGCGCGCAGACGGGCGCGGTCCAGCACGACGCCGCCGCTGGGGCCCGCGGTGTAATGCGTAAGAAGCGGGCACCACAGCCGGGGTATGCCGCGCGGGAAAAGCGAGCGGATCAGTCCGGCGCGCGGGCCGGTGAAGCGGTCTTCGGGTGCGCTGTCCTGCATGAGCGATCCATATGTGGCCTCGCTCATCGTTCCGCTTTTGCCTCACGCGCGCAAGGGGGCATGCGTCATTTCACGCCATCACCCCCGGATACCGCCTTCGCGTCGCGGCTGCAGGCGGCGAAGCCCCTGCCGAACGCGGTCAGGATCGTGGCCGTCTGCTGTTCCAGATCGTACAGGGAAATCGCGCCCAGCTTCTCCTCGAGTCCCAGCGCCACGACGCCATGGACGGCTGAGAACAAGGAGCGCGCCAGGAGCGCCAGCGCCTCCGGCGCCAAGCCGGGCAGGAGTGCGTCCAGAGGCTGCTCGATGAAGGCGAAGAGGCGCCGCTGCCGCTCGCGATAGGACTCGGGCAGGCTCTTCCCCGGCGGCAGGCGATGGTCGAAAACCGCGCGCCAGCGCCGCGTATGAGCTGCCGCGAAGTGAAGATAGGCGTGGGCGAGCCGCACGAGCCGGGCCGTGCCGGTATCGCCTTCTCCGGCGTTCAGGCTGGCCGCCGCCAGGTCGGCCTCCAACGCCACGAGAGTGCGTTCGTTGACGGCGAGGACGAGGTCGTCGAGATCGGCGGCCACGTTGTAGATCGCACCCACCGCGCAGCCCGCTTCGGCGGCAAGATCGCGCGCCTTCAGCCCGCCGAGGCCGTTTGCCTCGATAGCGCGCTCGGCCGCTCCGATGAGGGCTTCCCGGAGATTCCGTCTGCGCTCGGCGGTTGTCATGCTGTCTCTCGATTGCGAACGTTGTTCAATCCTTGCTTGAACAACGTTCATGACAAGTGTAGAGAGGATTCATGAACAATGTTCATACTCGCAGACGCCGCCTCGCTCAAGAGAATTCGACGCTGGGCCCCGAACATGCGCGCGGCCCGGCGATCGACTGACCGTCGGCGCCTTTTGCGTCCCCCTGGGGGGGCGAATATGGTAGCTGACGCTGCCTGACAACCGTATGCCGTGGGCGGCGGCTGCGCTGTACATCCGTCAATTCCGCCGGGAAGCCGAAGCTATGTCCCTGATGACCACGCGCCGTTTCGCACCGCTCTTCTGGTGCCAGTTCTTTTCGGCGCTGAACGACAATTTTCTGAAGAACTCGCTCGTCTTCCTTATCATGTTCAAGATCGGCGCCGAGGAGGGCAAGTCGCTGATCATGGTGGCCACCGCCGTGCTCATGGCGCCCTATTTCTTCCTGTCGGGGCGGGGCGGTGAATTCGCCGACCGTTACGACAGGGGGATGGTGGCGACGCGGCTGAAGCTGGTGGAGCTGGCAGGAGCAGGACTGGCCGCGGCGGGCTTCGCCTTCCACTCGGTGGAGCTTCTGTTCCTGGCGCTGTTCCTGTTCCAATGGGACAGTCATAACACAGCCCGGCAGCGCTCAACACTGCTGGCAGCATTGGCCTGGGTTCCTTATGCAGCCACCTTATTTGTAAGGTGAAAGCCGAAAGTAGGAAGAACGAATTTAGCTGCTGG
>JBNKDX010000354.1:0-2514 GCA_050288485.1 Rhodomicrobiaceae bacterium
TGGGGCTACGAGGTGCACGCGCCCGCCGGCGTTGCGGCCAGGGCCAGGGGAATGCGCACGATCGCGAGCTGGCGGGCGGCCGGCGTGACCCGCGCCAACGGCAAACCCTTTCCGCGGCCGCATGAGCGGGCACGGCTTTGGCGGCCAGCACGAGGGGGGCCGCTATTCCTGCTCACCCGCAACTTCTACGCCGTCAAATCCTATAACCCCGCGAATACCTACGCGCTTGCCGTCTGCCACTTGGGGGACCGCATCGCAGGCGAAGGGCCTTTCGTGCAGGAGTTTCCTGGTAGCGAACGACTGCCCACGCTCGCCGAGGTGCAGGAAATTCAGCGGCGCCTGACAGAGCTTGGCTTCGACTGCGGCGGGACGGACGGCCGCGTCGGCAAGGACACGATGGGCGCCGTCCGCAAGTTCCAGCTCAAGGTTGGCATGAAACCCGACGGCTATGCGGGCGTTAAACTTCTCGCCCGCTTGCGTCAGGGGATGTAAGGCTCACCGCCAACCCCTCGCAACACCGCCCCCCCGGAACAGTCGCAACCTTCTGTCGCAGCCTTCTTGCAAGAACGCGCTGCGCGCGCTTATTTCATGCATCATTAGTCCCCTACAAAGGAATGCTAGATGAACAAATCGAAGTGGTTTTTCGCGGCTGCGATATGGGTGTCTATGTTCGCGGCCGGCTCCGCGCCGGTCTTAGCTCTCGACGCAGCTTCGGTTCCCCCTTCAAACCAAACGAAGGCGAACCTTTACTTGTCCTCCAAGGAAGTGCCAGAGTTCCTAAAGGCAAAAGGCGGTCATGTGCTGTTTCTCGACGTGCGCATGCCGCGCGAGCTGATCTCCTCCGGCTCGACACCGTTGATTGATGCGGACGTTCCCTTCAAACGTGTGGCAGCATCGGGTACGCACGTTGAACTCAATCCAGACTTTGCCGCCGAGGTTGGACAGCGGCTAGCCGCCAAGGGGCTTTCCAAGAGCGACCCAGTTGTCTTGATGTGCAGGAGCGGTCATCGCAGCGCCATGGCGACCGACCTTCTGACCGAAGCCGGATATACTCAGGTCTATTCGGTGGCGGACGGCTTCGAGGGCAACGGCTTCGAGGGTAACGGCACCAATGGCTGGAAGAACAGTGGATTGCCTTGGGGGCATGAGCTCGACCAGGCGAAATTACCGGCTGGCGCGTGCCAGCGGCTGAAGACCTGCGCCTTAAACCTGCCATAAGAGACACACATCTGGCCGCATTTTCGCGGGATTTACCCAGTACGCCCGATTTTTCGTTGCGGCTGCCGGGATTCACCTCCTATGGTGGCCGCGCTCCCTTTGACCACCGCATGGGGCGGGGCGTGATGTTAACGATTGGGGACAGCTCGTGGCGCGCGAAGCGATCATTCAGGAAGACACCGTAATCAAAGGCAAAATTCGTAATTGCCGGCAGATGGAAATCCGCGGCTATTTCGAAGGGGAGCTGTCCGCGGAAGAGGTGAACGTCCATCAGGGCGGCACCTTTTATGGGACGCTCAAGAGTGATCGCGCCGATGTGGCGGGCTCGGTTCAGGGCGAAGTGTTCGTGAAGAACCTCTTCAACATCCGCAGCTCAGGCTCGGTCAACGGCCAGATCCGCTATGGGCAGCTTGCCATGGAGATGGGTGCGGACCTGAGCGCCGAACTGCGCAATGTGCCGCCGCGGCTGGCGGGCGACCTCGATATTACCGTCAAGCGCGGGAAATCCGTGGTCATCACCACCGAAGACATCACCGCCATCGACCCGGACGACACCGCCGACGATCTGACCTACTCGGTTTCGAACGAGATCAACGGCTTCGTTGCGCTGCTTCAGGACAAAGGCGCGGCGGTGGCGAATTTCACTCAGGCCGATATCGAGGCGGGGCGCGTGCTGTTCGTTCATAACGGAAACGCGGGCCAAAGCGCGAACTTCGACGTTATGGTGACGGACGATAGCGGCGCGACCTCCGGCAAGGCTCAAACCGTTACCGTCCACGTCAAGGACTGATCCCGCCGCTGAAACCGCTGACCGCGCCGGCGTTGTTGCCACGAAAGCGCATACGCGTTCGCGGGGATGACGGTGAAGCAGGCGCGATTTCTGGCGGCTACACAACTCCAAGCCCGGCTGATGTTGCGGCCCGTAAGCGTCAGTCAGGCCGCACACGCGGCGCGTTTCTGCCGGCGGCGGGTGGCGGATGGGGGAATGCGCAGCGCCTCGCGGTATTTGGCAACCGTGCGCCGGGCAATGTCGATGCCCTCAGCCTTAAGCAACGTCACGATGCGGTCGTCGGACAAGATTTCCTCCGCCTGCTCGTTCAGGATCAGCTCCTTGATCCGGTCGCGGACGGCCTCGGATGAATGCGCCTCGCTGGAAGCCCCCGCTGAGGCGATGGCGCTCGTGAAGAAGTATTTCATCTCGAAGATACCGCGCGGCGTGGCGATCGCCTTGTTGGAGGTAACGCGGCTGACCGTAGACTCGTGCATCCCGATCTTGGTGGCGATCTGGCGCAGGTT
>JBNKDX010000355.1:0-2481 GCA_050288485.1 Rhodomicrobiaceae bacterium
CATCATTGCCGTGTGCCAGCCCTCGGTTCCCGCGCTTGCCGCGGCGGCGGTGATGGCGGCTGAGGGCGACGACTGTCAGCCGGCTTCGATGACGCTCATGGGCGGCCCGATTGACACGCGCCGGAACGCGACCGCCGTCAACGATCTCGCGCGCACCCGCCCCATCGAATGGTTCGAAAAGAGCGTGATCGCGCGCGTGCCGTTTCCGAATGCCGGCTTCATGCGCCGGGTCTATCCCGGCTTCGTGCAACTCACCGGCTTCATGACCATGAACCTCGACCGGCACCTGACTGCGCACAGCAAGCTTTTCGGCAATCTGGTGAAGGGGGACTGCGACTCCGTGCAGCAGCACCGCGATTTCTACGAGGAATATCTCGCGGTTATGGATCTGCCTGCGGAGTTCTATCTCCAGACGGTCGAGAGCGTGTTCCAGCGGCATCTTCTCCCCGAGGGAAAGATGATGCATCGCGGCCAGCCGGTCGATTGCCGGGCGATTACCAAAACCGCTCTGATGACGGTTGAAGGAGAGCGCGACGACATCTGTGGGCTGGGGCAGACCGAGGCCGCACATGATCTGTGCCCGAACATCCCCGTAGACGAGAAGTACCATTACGTGCAACCGGGCGTCGGACACTACGGCGTGTTCAACGGCACGCGCTGGCGGACCGAAATCCAGCCTCGTATCCGGGAATTCATCCGCACCGTGCAATTCAAGCGCACGCTCGGTGACCGCGCGCCGGCGATGTCGCTGCCCTACCGGAGCCTGCGTGAAGAGCGCGAACCGATCGTGGAATACGCACCGCCGGCGTCGTAAACGCCCGCCGGTTTCATCCGCGGCGTCAAGGGCGCAGACCGGCGGCTCCGGCTGCGGGCCGCGTGGGAAAACAGGTCATTCCGCCGCGTCGGCGCGCATCTTCGAAGTGTCGATCCCGAGCAGCGGCTTCAACTGCGTGCCCGGCGCAACGAGATCGGCAAGCGTATAACCGTCGAGAACGGCGAGAAAAGCTGCAAGCGCCTGCTGCAAAATCTTTCCGAACCGGCACTCCGGCGCCAGCGGACAGGTATTCGATTCGAGATTGAAGCATTCCGCGAGTTCGAGATTGTCCTCGGTGTAGCGGATGACCTGGCCGATATTGATATCTTCAGGCGCCTTGGCGAGCGTAATGCCCCCCGAGCGGCCGCGGACCGTTTCCACGGCGCCGAAACTGGCCAGACATTGAGCGATTTTCGTCAGATGGTGCTCGGAAACGCGATTCGCCCGCGCGATGTCGGCGGTGCGCATGATTTTTCCGGGGCGCAGCGCACAGTACATCAGCAGCCGGATGGCATGGTTGCTGTGGAGGGTCAGACGCATGGTTCCGTTATTCCCGCATCAAGCCTCGTGCCGCGGCGATCGCCGTATGGCAAAGGAAACCTTTATGCCAAAGGTAACATTTCTGTGAGGAGAGCTGGCGAGGCATTCGGTCGCGGCTGGCTCTTTCCTTGTGTTTTCAGGCGTTTTTTTTTGGCGAGGCAGTACGCGCGAGGCCGAAAACCGCCGGATTCGATGCCGGTTCTGTCCCCAGGGAGGGCGTCCGCCGGACCGCCTGGAGCCCGCTCCAGGGAGGCAGCGGGGCGCGGTGATGTCTGCCGAAGCCTCGGGCTTCGCAATAACCGCTTTGTCCCGCGGGATTTATGCAAAACTTAAGCGCGCTGAACTACGCTGGCGCACAGACGCATCCACGTAGCCCGTGCGCCTGTGCGGCGTTCGCAGTACCATGATGCCCACGGAGGGACCGAGGTTGAACGCGTTGACGAGCGAGTTCTACGACGCCCTCACGGCGCTGGACAGCCCGCGGATCGAGGCCCTCTTTCAGCAGGCGGCCGGGGACAGGGGACCGATGGCGGCCATCGAAGAGCTGATGGTCCCCGCACTGGCCCGGCTGGGCGGAGAGTGGAACGCAGGCAGGATCGCGCTGTCCCAGATCTACATGAGCAGCCGGATCTGCGAGGATATCGTCGAGTCCCTGCTCCCGGCCACGGCAGAGGAACGGATTGGGCAGCCGCGCATGGCCATCGCCGTGCTCAGCGATTACCACACGCTCGGTAAGCGTATCGTCCTGTCCGTACTGCGGGCGAGCGGCTTCGACGTTCTCGACTATGGGCGCCTGGACCCGGGAGCGCTGGTCGAGCGTGTCCTCGCCGACGAGGTGAAAATCCTGCTGATCTCGGTCCTGATGCTGCCCGCCGCTTTGAAGGTCAAGACGGTGCGCTCGGCGCTGGACGCCAGGGGGTACGGCGTCAGGATCGCCGTCGGCGGAGCGCCGTTTCTGTTCGACTCCGCGCTCTGGAGCGAAGTGGGCGCGGACGCCATGGGGCGCAACGCCGCCGAGGCCGTCGCCATCAGCAACCGCTGGCGGGAGGAGGGTCGTCCCAGATGACGCCAATGCAGAGGGTGCTTACGGCGATGGGGCAGCAGGAGCCGGACAAGGTGCCGCTGTT
>JBNKDX010000356.1:0-2473 GCA_050288485.1 Rhodomicrobiaceae bacterium
CAAGGCGTGGGAGCAGACGCTGCCCGAGCGTCCGGAGGAGCTTTGGGACGCGCTCGCCAGGCTCGACGCCGATGACCGGCAAACGCTGTTCGCGCATTGCGTGGGGCTGACCGTCAACGCCGTTCACCTGCCGCATCAACCGGCGGCGGGCAAGCTCCGCCACGCCGACCAACTGGCAACCGCCCTCAAGCTCGACATGACGCAATATGGCTGGGTGACGCGCGCCGACAATTTCCTCGGCCGCCTGACCAAGCCACAGATCATCGCGGCGGTTTCCGAGGCCAAAGGCGCGGAAACGGCCAGCCTTCTGCTTGATCTCAAGAAAAAGGAGATGGCGCAGGAAGCCGAACGGCTTATTCGCGGCACCAACTGGCTGCCTGAGCCTTTGCGCACGCCCCTGCCGCTTGATGAGACGCAGGCGGAGGCAATCCCGGCTTTCCTCGAAGACAATGCGCTCATGGCCGCCGAATAGCGGCGCGTCTTTTCCTGAATTTCACTTCTTCGCAAAGGACATGCCATGAGCACCCTCAAGGCTGGCGACATCGTCTGTGCGCGCTCCGGCTTCGGACGCGGCAACGTCGATTTCTACCAGATCGTTCAATGCGGCCGCGTCTTCGTCACGCTGCGGGCCATTCAGGCCCGTCAGACCGAAGGCGATGGCTGGTCGGGCAAACTGACGGCGATCCGGGGAGCCTTTATCGCGAGTGCCCCTCTGCTCCGCCGCAGGATTCATGCAACGGCTGACGGCAGACCCGCCTTCCTCATCACACGCTATGCCACAGCCCACCCCTGGGACGGCTCGCCGCAAGACTTCGCCGACCCGGCATAACCACCGTTCATTTTTCACCCCACGGCCCGCTTCGAAGCGGGTTTTTTCATGTCTGGAGATCACTCATGCCCAAGACCACCACCATCATCATTAGCGCCTACCCGATCGTCGAACGCGGCGGGGGCTGCGTTTCCATCGAACTGGGTATCGGCAAAAGCTACCCGTCCAAACGCGTCGCTATCCAGACCGTCGCCGATTGCAAAACGGCGCTTCGCGCGTTCGCCGCCGAGATTGAGGCGACGCGAAAGCCGTGGCGGCTGCTCGTCAGTTTCGACAGAAGCTCCGGGCGGAAACCGAACGGGTTCGAGAAGGCGCGCGCCGTCGGCGAACTCCAGCAGGACATCAATATCGACCTCGCGCCGATGCGCCGGGCCGGTTGATCCGCGCCCTACGCCTCTTTCCCTTCAACTCACCCCAAGCCCGTCCTCGCACGGGCTTTTTGCATTTCTGGAGACTTCCCATGGATTGGTACAAACCCTGCGCCTACGACGATGAGCAGAAACGCTTATTTCATAACGCCGCGCGGCGGCAGTTGAAAGCGCTGGCAAGCGCCCTCGGCTTTCAACCCGGCAGCTTCGATCTCAGGACGAACCGCGGCGGCATTGCCGTTTCAGGCGAAATCACGCTGCATCACGACCAGCTCTATGTGCAGGTCAGCCAGCCCTGCACCGGCGCCGACACCGGCGTCCTGATCCGCACCTGCAAGGGCCGCAAGGACTACACCGGCGGCCGCAATCACTTCGCCCCCTTGTCCACGCTTGATCGCATCGACGTGCTCGCCACGCTTTGTCGCGCCGTCCTGCAGGAAGGAGGCCAGTCATGAAACTCCTTACCAAGGACATTCGCGAGCAGCTCATTGCCAATGGCCGCGAGCAAGCGAAAGTCAAAGGCACGAAAGCAGAGAAGGATTTCTGGCCGGTCGTCAAACTGTTTTATCCGGCCGGGGCGTCCACATGGCTTTTGACCGAGCTTGATCCTGAAGACCCGGACGTTGCCTGGGGGCTTTGCGATCTCGGCATGGGCTTCCCGGAATTCGGGACTGTGCGGATTTCCGAACTCGAATCCTTCGAGGGCGTGCTTGGCCTGCGTATCGAGCGCGACAGGTTCTTCGAGGCGAAGGCCCCGATCTCGCGCTACATCGAGGCCGCGTCCGCCGCCGGCTACATCGTCGAGGAGGTCACGCTATGACATCCGTCCGCGAAATCCATCACCTTGCCTGCCCCGGCTGCGGCAGTGACGAAAGTCTGCAGATTCAGTTCACCACCATGGCCGATCTTTCCGCATACGGCTCTGAGACCACCGGCGATCACGAATGGCAAGATGACTCTTTCATTCGCTGCCGCGCCTGCAACCACACTGGCGCCGTCAAGGACTTCACCGTCAAAGGGGGGCCGACATGAGCAATCGCTTCCGCCCCTTCTCCGCCTGGCCCTGGTTGATCCGTGAGCGCTGGCAACGTCTGCGGCGCGCGTTCGCCTACGCCACGGGCAGTCTCTCTGAAGGCGAGGCGCAAACCCTGATCTGCGAAATCCGCGACGTGGCCGGATGGTACGACCTCATGACCATCTCGCCCAGGAGCGTGCTCGAAAACGCGATCGCCATCCACGGCGACAAAGCGCTCCGTCTCAAGCCCTATCTCGACGC
>JBNKDX010000357.1:0-2342 GCA_050288485.1 Rhodomicrobiaceae bacterium
GCGCAACCTGCGCGAGGTCGCGCCGACCGTCTATTTCAACGTGCCCAAAGGCTTCGAGGAACTCGTCCCCTATTTCCGCCGCGAACCCCTCTTGCGCGACAAATTCTTCAGCCGCCTCAAGATGATGCTGTTCGCGGGCGCGGGCATGGCGCAGCATGTCTGGGACGATCTCGACAGCCTGGCGATGGAGTCCATCGGCGCGCGCGTCATGATCATGAGCGGGCTCGGCGCCACCGAGAGCAGCCCGTCGGCGCTGTTTTGCACCAAGGACATGACGCGCTCGGGCGCTATCGGCCTGCCGGTCCCCGGCGTCACGCTGAAGCTTGCGCCCGTCGACGGCAAGCTGGAAGCGCGGCTCAAAGGCCCGAGCATCACGCCCGGCTACTGGCGCATGTCCGATGTCACGGCCGCCGCGTTCGACGAGGAAGGCTTCTACAAGCTGGGCGACGCCGTGCGCTGGGCGGACCCGGAACAGCCCATCAAGGGCTTCTTTTTCGACGGGCGCATCGCCGAGGACTTCAAGCTGGCGAGCGGAACCTGGGTGCGCGTGGGCCTGTTGCGTGCGAGCCTGATCGCCACATTCGCGCCGCTGATGAAGGACGTGGTCGTTGCCGGGCTGAACCGCGACGACATCGCCGTCCTCATCTTCCCCGACATGGATGCGTGCATCAAGCTGGCGCCCCATCTGGCGAACGCTTCGCCCGAGGAAATCCTCGGACACGAGACCGTGCGCGCGGCCTTCCAGGCGAAGCTCGACGAGGCGGCGGCCAAAAGCACGGGCTCGTCAACGCGGGTCTGGCGGGCGATGATCCTCGCTGAGCCGCCCTCCGTGGATGGCCACGAAATCACCGACAAGGGGTCCATCAACCAGCGTGCCGTCCTCTCTCGCCGCGAGGCGCTGGTCGAGGAACTGTATGCGGAGCCCTCCTCACCCCGGGTTCTCACCCTGACACCGCGGAGCTGACCGATGTCCGGCCTTTTCTCCACTTTTTCCGACGCCTGGCTCATCGACGGGGTGCGCACGCCCTTCGTCGATTACAACGGCGCCCTGTCGCTGGTCTCGCCGATCGACCTCGGCATCAAGGTTGCCCGCGCGGTGTTCGCCCGGTCCGGTATCCCGGCCTCCGATACGAGCATGGTCGTCGCCGGCAGCATGGCGCAGGCGAGTTTCGACGCTTATATGCTGCCGCGCCATATCGCGCTCTATTCCGGGGCGAAGATCGAAACGCCCGCGCATCTGGTGCAGCGCGTCTGCGGGACGGGCATCGAGGTTGTCATGCAGGCGTCCGACGCCGTGTCGCTGGGCCGCGCGGACCTCGCGCTGTGCGTCGGCGCGGAGTCGATGAGCCGCAATCCGGTCGCCGCCTACACGCATCGCGGCGGTTTCCGCATGGGGCAGGTGGAATTCAAGGATTTCCTGTGGGAAGCGCTGCTCGATCCGTCCTGCGGCTGCACCATGGGCGATACCGCGGAGAACCTCGCCAAGAAATTCAATCTCAGCCGCGAGGAAGTGGACGCCTTCGCCGCGCGCAGCTTCGAACGTGCGCTGGCCGCGGAGCAGAGCGGTTACCTCGCAGGGGAAATCGTTCCCGTGGTCAATGAGACGTTCGAGCGCGAGGGACTAGCCAAACGCGGCATCAAGCTGAAAGGCAAGGAGACCGAGGCCGCCCGCGATTCACATGTCCGGCCCTCGCCCATGGAGGTGCTGGCGAAGATACGCCCGGCTTTCGGAGGGGTTCAGACGGGTGGCAACTCGTCTGGCGTGGTCGACGGTGCCGCCGCCGCCCTGGTGGCATCGTCGGCATACGCCAGGCGGGCGGGTAAGACGCCGCTCGCGCGCGTCGTCGCGGGCGTATCCGTGGGCGTGCCGCCGGAGATCATGGGGATCGGACCGGTTCCCGCCATCCGCACGCTCCTTGAGCGTACGGGCTTGGCGCTGCCGGCTATCGACCGTATCGAAATCAACGAGGCTTTCGGCGCGCAGTGCCTCGCCTGCGCCCGTGAACTCGGCCTCGACGAAGGCAAGCTGAATGTGAATGGCGGCGCTATCGCCATCGGTCATCCGCTCGGCGCGACGGGCGTGCGGCTGACTGTGACCGTCGCGCGCGAATTGCATCGCTCCGGCGGGCGCTACGGCATCGCATCGGCTTGCATTGGCGGCGGTCAGGGGATAGCCCTGCTCGTTGAGAATACACCGCTGAGTTGAGGTTGAAAGCATGGAGTTGAAAGGGCAGGCAGCCATCGTCACCGGCGGGCGCGAACAGCAAGCGCTTGACCTGCTCCGAGCCGTATCGGCCCCGGATGATTTTTTGATGAGCGATAGCCAACTACTCATTTTTATG
>JBNKDX010000358.1:0-2310 GCA_050288485.1 Rhodomicrobiaceae bacterium
GGCTTTTATCGGCCATTCCGGCGCCTCGGGCACGGTGCTTTTTCATTGCCCCGATCGTGGCGTCATTGTTTCGGGTACAGTCAATCAAGTGCAGAACCGAAGTCTGCCCTACCGGCTCATGGCGGAACTGATCGGCGGGATGCGAAGGTAAGGCAACGCTGCGATAGGCCGGAGACGGTCTTAGGGGCTGGCGAGCGGTGCTGCGCGGCGCGACTGGGCAAGGCGCTATGGCGTGCCAACATCGGAGGGGCAGCTAATTGACGAGCAACCGCCATGATTGGGCGTGGCTTCGAAGGGACGCTATGGAGCGTAGCACCTCCGCAGGGCCGCGCTACTTCGCACAGAGAAATCGTTCCGTAGGCGAGCCCGCCGGTTGTTCCCGTTCACTGACCGCCGATGAGAACCGGCCCCTTCTCACGCCGCACGCGGCCGCAGCAGCATGGGGCCGTAGACGAGCGCGAAGCCGCCAAAAGCGATCAGCCAAAGAAAGGCGGCGGCGTGCAGCCACAAGACCGTGTTCTCCGGAAAGAGCGGAGCGATCGCCCGTGCGAGTGCGGCGGCGATCACCGCTGCGTAGATGGCCGCCGTCGCCCGCCCCGCACACAACGGCCTGCCGGTATGTCCGAGGCTCGCCCTGGTCATGATCGCCAGCGTCATGGCGCCGGCCGCGCCGGTTGTCCAGATGTGCACTCCCGCACTTTGCAGCGGCGCGTCCCCCAGCCACATGGCAGCGGCCAGGGCGGCAAATCCGGCCGGCACGAATGCGTAGCCGAGATGCAGGATCAGGACAAGAATATTGCGTACCGCCCGCCAGCCTGCCCAGCGCGCGAGGCGCCAGGCCTGGGCGGCGCCGGTCAGGGCGAACAGCGCTGCTGTGGCGGGAGAAGGACCGGTGGCAACCCAGACCGCGAGCGCGAGGACGCTGAACGCCACAATCACGGTATCGGTCCTGCCGGACGCCATCGGGAGGCGCCCCGGGTTGCGCTGCATCAGCCAGTTCCGCGTGAAGGCCGGCACGACCCGGCCGCCGATCAGAACGATGAGCAGGATAACAGCGGCTAGCCCCAAGCGCTCCGCCGCCGCGAAGCTGCCCTGCGCGGTCAACTCGATATGGAACAGAACGTTCCCGGCCGCCAGCAGGGCGACGAGGCCCGCCACTTTCAAGTTGCGCCAGTTTTTGCCTCTGGCGATTTCCCGTGTCACGGCCAGCATCACCCACGCGAGGAAGCTGCAATCGATGATCGCGGCCGGGATTGCGCCAATCACGCCAGAGAATGCAATCGCCAGCCGGCCTGCCAGCCAAAGAATGGCCAGTGCTGCGAGCGGCGCACCCTGCAGAGGCATTCGCCCCGTCCAGTTCGGCACTGCCGTCAGCAGAAATCCGGTAACGAGCGCAGGCAGAAAGCCGAAAAGCATCTCATGCGCATGCCAGGCAAGGGGCGGAAAAGCCGAGGATAGCTCCAGCCCGTCCATATAAATCGGCAGCCAGAGCATGATCGCCACGGCACCATAGACAGCGCCGCCAAGGAAGAACGGCCGGAATCCGTAGCTGAACAGCACCGGGGCTTGATAACTGCGCAAACGGGGAATGGTCATCGATACTTGTCTCCTTGCGGGCGCTCCGTCGCACCTTTCCTCGGCGGGTCCGCCGATGGGCGCGCTGGCGGCGCAGTACTCAACCTGGCGGTATGCCGAGGTCTTTCAGCATGCGATCATCGAGCGCCAGCAGGAGCCTCTACCACTCACTTTCGGCGACGTAGGGGCGGCTCCAAAGCACGACATGCAGCAGCACCGCTTTGCACCACGCCCGGTGCATCGCCTCGACCACCTCGGCACTGTCGCCCTTCGCGGCCAGAAACGGCTTGATCGTGTCGTTCACCACGGCCGCGAACGCAATGACGTAGCGCAGCGGTATGTGCGGGACGGTGGCCGCTCCGTCCGTCCTGTTTTTCTTCAGATGCGTGTGCCGCAGACCAATTTCGTGCTGATAGTCCAGCCACGCCTGATCGAATGGGCGGCGGCAGACGTCGAGAACCCACTGCTCGAAGCGCCGGCCAACCTTGGCCTTGTACACATCGTCCGGCTGACCATCCGCCGACCAGTAATAACGGGCGAGATGGGGTGTCCGGCCGATGACCGCGCGCCAGGCTCCGACGACAGCATCGGTCTGGTCCTCCAAGACGTCCCCCGCGCGCCGCAATTGCGCGATGTCCTCGGCGGTGAGCGTTACGGCCTGATCAAAGGGAGCTTCGTTCCGGATGAGGATACCCAGAACCTGCGCTCTTTGCTCAGGGCGCGCAAGCAACTGGG
>JBNKDX010000359.1:0-2270 GCA_050288485.1 Rhodomicrobiaceae bacterium
GACGAACGTCCAGCCGAGGCGTTCGGCGGCAATGCGGCCGAGCGTGGTTTTCCCCGCGCCGCGCAGGCCGATCAGCGCGATGCGGCTGACCATCACCGACGGCGGGCGCAGCGAAGGCTCCTCGGCGCCGCTCCGGGCGGTGAGAAGCTGGCGCACCTTATCGACGGTTGACGGCGAGGCGCGGCGTAGCAACTCGCGGATCAGCGGCCAGTCGGGCGGCGGCGGCGCATCGCAGACGAGATCTTCGATCGGCGCGCCCGTCGCTTCGGCCACCCGTCTGAGCAGCATGATGGACAGATTGCCCGCCCCGCTCTCCAGCTGCGCGAGATAACGCTCTGAGATGCCGGAGACCTGCGCCAGCGTCTTGCGCGACATGCCGTGAAGCGTGCGCATATGCCGGACGCGGCGGCCGAGTTCGGCGAGAAAGTCGCGTTCGCTGGCGTCGCGGCCGCCTTCGTCCGCACCGGCGGCGTGCGAGGCCGCATTTCCGACGGCTGCAGCCGCCTGCGCTTTGGGAGTGTCGTTATCCATGGTCTCGCGGCGAGTCCTCTCAATATGAAAGGTAATACATTTAAGCGCCTTGACAAGGCGATTATCGACGCATCATCATGCACTAAAATACATGTTTCGGGAAGGAGCCTGTCATGAACAGCGGCCAGTCAAGCGCCCGCGACCGCTTCGAGGCGGCCATAGCGGCAATTGTCGATGGCATCGGCGAACGTCCGCTCGACGATGCGCTTGAAGCTTGGCTGAACGAGGCTTACCCGACGGACAGCCAAGCATTCACTAATCTTGCGGCGTTGATAGGGCAGGGGACGGCAGAAGGTTGGCTGTGTCAGCGCGAAGCAGGCGGAATCCGCTTCGGCCGCGTCATCAAGCCGCGGGGAGCGGCGGGGCGCTTCAGTGTCGATGTCGTGCGCATGGACGACGTCAAAGGTCCGCATCACGTTCATCCGCAGGGCGAAATCGGGATGATCGTGAGTGTGAGCGGTACGCCCGAATTCGATGGCAGGGGGCCGGGCTGGTATGTCTACGGCCCTGGCACGGCGCATTGGCCGACCGTGACCGGTGGAGAAGCCTATATCCTCTACCTTCTGCCCGATGGCGCGATCGAGTTTACGGGGCGCTGACATGGACGCTGCAGTTCGTTCCGGCGTAACTGGGCGCACGGGCGCTCTCGCAGAGGCCGGGTTTGTGGATGTGGGCGGACAACGGCTCGAATACCGCTTCACGGGTCCCCGGCCGCAAAATGCGCCGACGATCATCCTGCTGCATGAAGGGCTTGGTTGCGCGGCATTGTGGGGTGCGTTCCCCGAAATGCTCAGTGAAATGACGGGGGCGGGCGTGTTCGCCTATTCGCGCGCCGGTTATGGCTCGTCGAGCCCGGCCGCGCTGCCGCGTCCGCTCGATTACATGCAGCGCGAGGCGCAGGAGGTGCTGCCGCGCGTCATCGACGCGGTCTCTCCGCGGCAGATGCTGTTGGTGGGGCATTCCGATGGCGCCTCCATCGCGGCCGTTTACGCTGGGGCGTTTCCTGGCGACGCAAGACTTTGTGGCGTCACGCTTATCGCGCCGCATTTCTTCGTGGAAGAGATGTGCGTTGCCGCGATCGCCGAGACGAAGGCGGCCTACGAGACCACGAAGCTGCGCGCTCAGCTCGCCAAATGGCATGCGGACGTTGACGTGGCATTCCGGGGCTGGAACGGCGCCTGGCTCGACCCGGATTTCATGCGCTGGGACATCCAGGCCTTTCTGCCGGAAATCAGCGTGCCGGTGCAGCTTATCCAGGGCGAGGACGACCAGTATGGCACCGTGGCGCAGGTCGATTCCGCCTGCGAAGCATGTCTCGTGCCGGTGGAGGTGCAGATGCTGCCCGGCGTGCGCCATTCCCCGCACCGCGAAGCGTCCGAGACAACCGCGGAGCATATCGCGCGGTTCGCCGCGGAGGTCCTCGCTCAATAAACGGGCGGCCTCCCCCATGGGCTCGGGCGCGAACCCGTCTTTTCCATAAATCGTTGCTCCGCAAAAATGCATCATAGTGCTGTTTCTCTCTGGACAATTGGTTAATAGTGCAGTTTAATGCATAAAAACATGGGAGCGAAATGATGTGGGAGGAAACCCGCCAGCCGTCCCCAAGCGGGGAAACGGCAGGCCAGGAACATGACGGGGGCGGTTACCGCAAGCTTGCAGACGGTGCGCAGCGGATCGACTTCCAGACCCGTCCGTCGCGGTACAGGCACTGGAAGCTGTCCGTGGATGGCGTCGTCGCC
>JBNKDX010000360.1:0-2265 GCA_050288485.1 Rhodomicrobiaceae bacterium
CTTTCTGTCATAAACATGAAATTTCTGCCGCATCATGGCGCGCGAGGCGACGGGCGATATGACGCGTGCGAAGTGCGCCGCTCAAGGCGCGCCCAGCCTTGCGCCCGGGCGCATCGCCTGGAAGCGATGGTCAGATCGCGGTCATGCGCGGAGACAGGAAGATGGCGTCGGCCCAGCACAAGACGTTCGGGTTTGTTCTCTGATACACAAGATCGTAGAGGCGGTGGAGTTCATAGCCGAAACCGCGCAGATAGGCGGCGATGTCCCAGAACAGAGGCTGGCTCGCATAGAGTTCCTGGAATTCCACCTCCAGCGCCAGAAGATCGATGCTCCCGGCGCGCAAGAGACGCTCGCCGCCGCGCAACGCCGCCAGCTCTCCGCCCTGAATGTCCATTTTGACGATATCGATGTGGTTTACGCCGCGGGTTTCCGCAACGGCATCGAGTGTCGTCGTCTCGATTGCGATGACTTCGACCTCGCTCTCATGCCCCCCCCAATACGCCGTATTGCCGATCTCCAGCGTGGAATGCGTGCCATTGTGCGAATTGACATGAAACTCGCACGCGCCGGCGCGCTCGGTCAGTCCCATCTCGAAGATTTCGACCCGCTGCGGGTACCCGGCAAGAGCCGTGTGCAGCTTGGCGAAATTCGCCGGTTCCGGTTCGAAAGCGAGCACGCGCGCGGCCGGGAAGCTGTCAAGATACTCCAGCGTCGTCTGGCCAAGGTGCGCGCCGACATCCATGATCAGAGCGGGATTGGGCACGATACGCCGCTGGTCTGCGAGCAGTTCCCGCACGATTATTCATCCTTTTGATAAAATATTGTGCGTCCCTGCTAGATTATGGTCATCGCGAAAGCAAGAAGAACTGCTGAAATGTCCCCAATGTCAGGGTCAATAGCCCGCCCCGGCGCGTTTTGACCAAACAGTAGCGGCCGCTGGGAGAGGCGACGCCCCGCGATGGATCTCCGTCCGCGATCCCGGCAAGCGCCGCCAGACGCTCCGGGGGCGTCTGCTATTGCGCGCCCGCGCCTTCGAGGATCGCCGCCACGCCCATGCCGCCCGCGGTGCACACCGATATCAGCCCGCGCCCGCCGCCTTGCACCGCTAGCAGCTTCGCCAGATTGGCGGCGATGCGCGCGCCGGTCGCCGCGAATGGATGGCCGAAGGCGATGCTCGATCCTTTCACATTCAGTTTGGCACGGTCGATGGCGCCCAGCGGCGCGTCGCGGCCGAGCACGTCGCGGTAATATTCGGGCGATTCCCACGCCTTGAGCGTCGCCAGCACCTGTGCCGCGAAGGCTTCGTGGATCTCGTAGAAATCGAAATCCTGCAAAGCCAGCCCCGCCTGATCGAGCAGCTTGGCCACCGCGAGCGTGGGCGCCATCAGCAGGCCCTGTCCGCCCACGAAGTCGATGGCCGCGTGGGCGCCGTGCGTGAGATAGGCCTGTGGCGTGAGGCCGTGGCGCGCGGCCCAGTCCTCGGAGGCGATGAGCACCGCCGCCGCGCCGTCGGTCAGCGGCGTGGAATTGGCCGCGGTCAGCGTGCCGCGCTCGGATTTCTCGAACGAGGTCTTCAGCGTCGCCAGCCTGGCGAGGTCGATGTCGGCACGCAGATTGTTGTCGCGGAACACGCCCGCGCAGGGCACCAGGAGATCGTCGAGGAACCCCTCGTCATAGGCGGCGGCGGCGCGTTTGTGGCTCTCGAATGCCAGTTCGTCCTGCTCTGCGCGCGGGATATGGAATTCCTGAGCCATCAACTCGCAATGCTGTCCCATGGACAGGCCGGTGCGTGGCTCATTGACGCTTGGCGGTTGCGGAGCGAGTTCGCCCAGCGAAAAGCCTTTGAAGAACGCGCTGGCCTTCTCGCCGAAACTTTTTGCGCGCGACATGGCGACCAGACGCTGGGAGAATTTGCGCTGAAAGACGACGGGCGCGTCGGATATGGTGTCGGAGCCGGTGGCGATGGCGCATTCGATCTGGCCGGTCGCGATCTTCGCCGCGCTGCCCAGCGCCGCCTGCAGGCTGGTGCCGCAGGCTTGCGACAGCGTGATGCCTGGTGTGCGCGGCGAAAGTTTCGTGCCGAGCACCGCTTCGCGCGTAAGGTTGAAGTCTTTCGAATGCGTGACGACCGCGCCGCCCACCACCTCGTGGATAATCTCGCCCTGTAGACGGAATTTCTCAACAAGGCCATTCAGCGCCGTTGTCATCAGGTCGAGATTGCTGAGGTCAGCGTAACTTGTGAACGATCGGCAGAAAGGGGTGCGA
>JBNKDX010000361.1:0-2243 GCA_050288485.1 Rhodomicrobiaceae bacterium
TCCACCTCCACCTCTTCCTGTGCCGATCTGTCAGTCTCAATCTGTTCAGGAGAGGGTTCTGAAGCTGAGCCTATTGCCGCTATCAATCCTGGATCTGCATCAATAACAAACTCATCCCGCTCCAAGGCGCGGCGAACGCCTCAATACGACCACTCCCGCATCTTCGAAACCAGAAAATCGCGGAAGACGGCGATGCGCTTCGACGCCCTCATTTCCTCGGGATAGACGAAAAAGGTCTCGAACTCCGGCAGCGTGTCTTCGCCCTCGGCTTCGAGAACCACCACCAAATGCTTGTCGTTCTGCGCCACGTAGTCGGGCAAAATCGCGACGCCGACGCCGTTGCGCACGCCGTGCCACAAGCCCAGCACGCCATTGACCTGCATGGCCGGAACGCGCGGCGGCGCTCCCGGCGGGCGGCCCGCCGTTTCCAGCCAGTTGATGTCGCGGATGTTCGACGGCACGCTGCCGCCATAGGTCAGGATGCGGTGGTTATCGAGATCGGCGAAGGTGCGCGGCGCGCCGAATTTGCGCACATAATCGGCCGAGGCGTAGACATGATTGTGCACGGTGAACAGTTTGCGCCGGATGAGGTCGTTCTGCTGCGGCGGCTGCAGTCGAATGGCGACATCGGCCTCGCGCATGCCGAGGTCCAGTTCCTCATCGTTGAGAATGAGCTGCACGCGGATGTCCGGGTAGAGGCTGAGGAATTCGCCCAGCTTCGGCGTCAGCCATGCCGAGCCGAGCGCCACGGTGGTCGTCACCCGGAGATCGCCGCTGGGCTTGTCGCGCGAATCCGAGAGGATCATCTCGGCGGAGGCGAGCTTGACAGCCACATCCTGGGCGGTGCGGAACAGTAACTCCCCCTGCTCGGTGAGCACGAGGCCGCGCGCGTGGCGGTGGAACAGCGGCGCCTTAAGTTCGCGTTCGAGCGCGCTTACCTGCCGGCTGACGGCGGACTGGCTCATATTGAGCATCTCGCCCGCATGGGTGAAGCTGCCGGCGGACGCGGCTGCGTGGAAGATCCGGAGCTTATCCCAATCCATGGACGAACTTTGTACGAATGACGGCACCTGATCCCCTTGCACACTGAACGCTGATCCGCATCACAACCCTCCGAGATACCGTTCCGCATCCAGCGCCGCCATGCACCCCATGCCTGCGGCGGTTACGGCCTGACGGTACGTCTCGTCCGCCACGTCGCCTGCCGCAAACACGCCCGGCGCGCTGGTCGCGGTCGAACCCGGCGCTACTATAATATAACCATTAGGCTTCATGTCGATTTGTCCAGCAAAAACGGTTGTCGCCGGGCTGTGGCCGATGGCGATGAAGATTCCGTCCGTGGCTTTGTCGAAGATTTCGCCGGTTTTCAGGTTCTTCAGCCGCGCGCCCGTGACGCCCGGCGGCGTTTCATTTCCGAGCACTTCGACGAGCGCGCTATCCCATATGACACTGATTTTCTCATTCTTGAACAAACGCTCCTGCAGAATGCGTTCGGCGCGAAGTTCGGCGCGGCGGTGGACGAGCGTGACGTAGCGGGCATGATGTGTCAGATAGAGCGCCTCCTCGACCGCGGTGTTGCCGCCGCCGAAGACGAGCACGTCCTTGCCGCGATAGAAGAAGCCGTCGCAGGTGGCGCAGGCGGAGACGCCGAAGCCTTTGAACTTCTCCTCGGATGGCAGGCCCAGCCAGCGCGCCTGCGCCCCCGTGGCGATGATGACGGCGTCGGCGGTGAATTCATCGCCGGAATCGCCCTTGAGCCGGAAGGGCCGCGCGGAAAAATCGACCGAGGCGACCATATCGGAAATGATTTCGGTTCCCATGTGCATCGCCTGCGCGCGCATCTGCTCCATCAGCCACGGTCCCTGGATGACGTCCGCAAAACCGGGGTAGTTCTCGACGTCGGTGGTGATGGTGAGCTGCCCGCCGGGCTGAATACCCTCGATGATGACCGGCTGGAGCATGGCCCGCGCCGCGTAGATTGCGGCGGTGTAGCCCGCCGGTCCGGAACCGATGATGATGAGCTTGGAGTGGCGCGCGGTCATGATTTTCCCCGTGGCGAGTGTATGGTGCCCGCTGCACAGGTAGGGGATACGCGGCGGGCTGACAAGGCTTGGCGGCTCAGCGGCCGGGATTTGTCGACCGGAAAACGCGCCACCGGCGTTCGATCTCCGCCGCCACTTCGGCTGCGGCCTGCAGCGGCTCGTATGTCCAGCCGCCCAGAGCCGGGGAAGCGCAGACAGGAA
>JBNKDX010000362.1:0-2212 GCA_050288485.1 Rhodomicrobiaceae bacterium
CCTTGCGCATCTTGCGCAGGAAGTATTTTTCAAAAGCCACCTTGGCGTGATGCACCCACTTGCCGGACGACGACCAGTTGACGTTGCGCGGCGGGATTTGCGGCTGGGCTACGAAGGCAACGCCTGAATCGCCGAAATCGGCGAGGCAGACGGCGTTCCAGGTCGCCTCGTGCGTCGGCTCCTTGCCCCGCAGCAGCATACCGATATTGAGCGCGGTCGCCGTGACCATCGACTCGATCATGAAGCCGGTCTTCGGCACGCCGCATGGAACCGGGGTCGGCCCGGTCGGCGGGATGGCCACGCACACGCCCACCGAGAATACGTTCTTGAAAGTGGGGTTGCGCTGATGCTTGTCGATGATGATGAAGCCGCGCGGATTGCTCAGGCCCTCGACGCCACGCACGGCGCCGATGCCGCGGAACGCCGGCAGCATCATGGCGAAGCCGAAGGGCAACTCGTGGTTGGCCTTCACGCCGCCGCCCATCTCCGCCATCTCCTCGATGAACATCTTGCCGGGCTCGACTTTGGAGACCTTGGCGTTGTTGACCCACTTGATGTGGTGGTCGCGCATCTCGCTTTCGAGGATGCCCTTGGTGTCGCCTACGCCGTCAAGACCGAGATGACCGATATAAGGCTCCGAAGTGACGAACGTCATCGGCACCTTATCGCGGATCTTCATGCGCCGCAGGGCGGTGTCCAGAATGAAGCAGAACTCATAGGCCGGACCGAAGCATGACGCGCCCTGCACGGCGCCAACGACGATCGGGGCGGGGTTCTTGCAAAACTCCTCGAACGCCACACCCGCTTTCTCGGCGTGATCCACATGGCAAATGGACTGCGTGTAACCGTCCGGGCCCAGACCCTCGATTTCGTCGAACGCCAATTCGGGACCGGTAGCAATAATGAGAAAATCGTAATCGACGCGAGAGCCGTCTTCCAGCTCAAGGCAATTTTCCGCAGCGTGCACTTTGGTGGCCGCGACGGCCTTGAAGGTGATGCCGCGCTTCCGGAAGGTGCGCGCTAGGTCGATCTCGACGTCCTTGCGCTGACGCCAGTTCACCGCAACCCATGGGTTGGACGGAACGAAGTGGTATTTCGCTTCTTTGGTGACCACGGTCAGCTTGTCGCCTTTGCGAAGCTGATCCCGCATTTCATAGGCCATGATGACGCCGCCCAAACCGGCGCCAAGCACAACAACGTGCGCCATTGGCTTTCTCCTTCTTGTGCCGTTTCCTCTAAAACATTCTGCAGCAGGGCCAGCCCCCTGGCCCGGATGCGTCGTTCGGTCGCTTTATTCATAAATTCTAATATAGAACTGTACGCCTGCCAAGCGGCGTTGGCAAGGTAAAGACATTCCGCAAAGTGAATTTCTGAAGGAAATTCCGTTCACACAGGGGATTGAAGAGGGGCAGGCCCTTCCTCGCCAAGCTCCTGCTGCTCTCCGCCCGGCTCGATTGCGCCCTTGGGAAACAGGCGGTCGCGCAGGGACACCACAGTGCCGACGATGATCATCGCCGGACCGTTGAGTTCTGCGGCCTGCGCTCGCGCGGCGATGGTTTCCAGCGTGCCGGTGACGATACGCTGATTGGGGCGCGTGCCGTTGTCGATGATCGCCACCGGCATCTGCGGATCGGCGCCGCGGGCGACGAATTCGGCCATCAGCCCTGGCAGGCTGCTCAGCCCCATGAAGATGGCGACGGTCTGCCGCGGCTGCAGCATCGCGCCCCAGTCCATCGTCAGACGCCCGGTCTTGCCGTGGCCGGTGACGAAGGTGACGCTCTGGGCATAGTGGCGGTGGGTCAGCGGGAAGCCGCCATAGGCGGCGCAGCCCTGGGCGGAGGTGATCCCCGGCACCACCCGGAAATGGATGCCGTGGTCGATCAGCACCTCCGCCTCCTCGCCGCCGCGCCCGAACATGAACGGATCGCCGCCCTTGAGCCGCAGCACGCGCTTGCCCTCTTTCGCCAGCGCGACCAGCCGCGCGGAAATCTCGTCCTGCGGCATGATGTGATCCTGAGGCAGTTTGCCGACATAGATGCGCTCGGCGTCGCGGCGCACGAGGTTGAGGATGCCGTGCGGGAGCAGGCGGTCGTAGAGGACGACGTCGGAGCGCTGCATGAGCCGCAGCGCCTTGAAGGTGAGGAGATCCGGGTCGCCCGGCCCGGTGCCGACGAGATAGACTTCGCCCTGCGCGCTTTCCGGGCCGCCGCTC
>JBNKDX010000363.1:0-2044 GCA_050288485.1 Rhodomicrobiaceae bacterium
TCGCGCGCTTCGGGTTCTCGACGGCCAGTTGCAGGGCCGCGCGAAGCTGATGCGAGTAGAGCGAGCGGTGGCACTCGCGGTCCCACCAGCGGGCGCGCGCGCGCTTGAAAGCGTTGTCGTTGAGCTTCTTCCAGCCCCCCGAGCGCGCCGGGTAGCCGTCGAGCGTTTCGCGGTTGCCGGTGGCGGCGATATCCACGAAGCCGTAATCGATGCTGCGCCCGTCGTTGAAAGCGACCGGGTGGTCGGGGTTGCCCTCGCCCGCCGCGAAGGAATCGCCAAGCCCGACGATGAGCACGTCCCGGACCTTGATGTGGAGCGGCGGCGCCATTTCGTCGCTACCCGACCTCACCGTGACGCGGGCGCCATCCGGAAAAGGGATGTCGAGCACTGTGGGCGACTGGCACGGTGCCTTACGTTCCGAGACAAGCTTGCCGTCCTTGCCGGTGGCCCGCCAGACGCAGGCGCGGCCTTCGGCGGAAGGCAGGAACAGGTCGAGCAGGCTGAGTTCCTCGTTCAGCGAGACCATGACGAGATGGCTTTTCGGCAGGACATAGTCCTTGCAGGCGGTGTAGCGGTCGCCGTTCTGGTCGTAGCAGGTTTCGTTGAACACTGTATCCGCCCAGCCGCGGCCCCAGAACACTTCTTCAAGCCTGCGCTCGGCCGAGAGGATGGGCGTCCCCCGCTCGGTAAAGGACAGCTTTTTGAAAATCTCGCGGTGAAGCTCGGTGTGCTCCGGCTTCTTGAACAGGCGGAACGGGTTTACCAGCCGCCATCCGATGCGGTATTCGGCCCTGGCGGGCGTCAGCGGCGTCGCCATGGCCATAGCGGCCGCGAAAAGCAGGGACGCGCGAATTGCTGCTTTCACCGAATTCCCCCTCCCCAGTACTCAAGAACCTGATGTGGCCCCGCACCGTGTTTAGCCCAGGCCGTGCGGCCTTGGCAACGCGCCACACCGCCCTGCCCCGAAACCGCCCCCACCCGTCCTGATCGTTAAAATTGCACATGCCGGGTCAATGCGATCGCAACGCGCAGTCTCTAAGAGTTGTCTTAGACTTGCCAACGCCATCATCGAGGCTTCCGATGCAGAGGTTCATTTCCCGCCGAGCCGCCCTCAAATCCATAACTGCCTGCGCCTGCTGCCTGCCGGCGGCCCTCAGCGTCCGGGCGGCCGAACGCTCGGGCGACGCCCACGGCGCTGGCGCCAAGGCCCATGCCGCCCCGCACTGGTCCTATGAGGGCGCGACCGGCCCCGAGCACTGGGGCGACCTCTCGCCCGACTTCCAGGTCTGCAAGCTTGGCATGGAACAGTCGCCGATCGACCTCAGGGATGGCGTCAAAGCGCAGACGGGCGAGCCTTTCACACAGATCTACCAGCCCGTCGGCGGAAAGATCGTCAATACCGGGCACTCGATCCAGGTCAACACCGATCCCGGTTGCGCCATCGTCATCGACGGCCTGCGCTTCGACCTGATCCAGTACCATTTCCACCACCCGAGCGAGCATCTGGTGGGGGGCCGTCCCTACGATATTGAGGCGCATTTCGTGCACCGCGCCGCCAACGGCGCCATATCGGTCATCGGCACGTTCTTCCGCCGCGGCAACGAGAACGTGGCGCTGACGCCGATTTTCCAGAGCATGCCCTCGGCAGAGGGCGGCGAAGTCCCCTTCCCGGGCACGATCGATCCGTCTGCGATGTTCCCGCAGAACCGTGTCTACTATCGCTATATGGGGTCGCTCACCACGCCGCCGTGCCTCGAAGGGCTGATCTGGACGGTGTTCCCGCAGCCGCTGGAGGCTTCCGCAGCGCAGATTCAGAGGTTCGCGGCCATCTACCCGAGCAACGCCCGGCCGGTGCGGAACCTCAACCGGCGTTATCTGCTGGAAAGCAGTTGAAGCCGCGCCGGAAAGCGGCGCCATGAGCATGACCGGCAGGAAGGAAACGCGCGACGCGGCGCGTCATGGCCGTATTGGAGGCGTCAGCGCAGAAGCCGCGGCTTTCTGGCTTGAGGCGTTCCGCGCCCCCCCGCCGCTGCCGGACCTGCCG
>JBNKDX010000364.1:0-2035 GCA_050288485.1 Rhodomicrobiaceae bacterium
GGGATTTGCCGTCGGGGCGGCGGAGCGCGGCGCGCTGCTCCCGCGCGGCGATATCGAGGCGGGCGACGCGCTGATCGAGCTGCGTATCAAGCCGCATCCCTATTTCGAGCGCGAGGGCGACGACATCATCCTCGATCTCCCGATCGGCATCCACGAGGCCGTCACCGGCACCAAGGTCGAAGCGCCGACCATCCACGGACGCGTGTCGCTGACCATTCCGCGCGGCGCGTCCGGCGGGCAGACCCTGCGTTTGCGCGGCAAGGGCGTGAATAACGCGCAGACCGGCAACACGGGCGATCAGCTCGTCAAGCTGCGCATCGTCATGCCGCAACGCGTCGATCGCGAACTGCTGGAATTCATGGAGAACTGGCGCGAACTGCACGCCTACGACCCGCGCGCCAAGCTCAAAGAGACGATTTAGCTCCTGGCGCGAAATTGACGGATCGAAGGAGGCGCGAAGGCGCTATTCTCGCCGTTTCGCGCATGCCGCGAAGAGCCTCAAATCGAATCTAAACAGGCATTCGTTGGCTGACCAGCGAATGCCTGTTTAGTGACAGTCCTGCGACTGCGAGTTCAGCGCTTGTGAAGTCCATCCTGCGCCGTTCGATCCGAACCGGCCTGCTGCGGACCGGCGACAACGCGCTTCTCGATCCCGTCTGCCTCGGGCTCAACACTCATCGCAAAAAGGCCGAGGAACATGGCCATCACGGCGACGCATGCCGCGAGAATTCCATACATGTTGTGTCTCCCACTCGTGCCACATCGGACTCAACTTTAAGTTGAGTTTTTTAACAAATCGTTTGGAAAAACCCCAGGGGCTCCCCTTTACGCCGCCGCTAACCAAATGGCAAGCGCGGGAACAATAATTCGTCTCAGAAGCAACAGTCCGAGTGAATGCGTCAACTTCTTTTGACCGGAGCGGGGATATTCTTCTTACCTGAGCAGGGGTATAAGAAACAGGCGGCGAGGCGCTTCAACTTTTGTCCGCGATCTTAAAGCGATGCTCATCCTGCTCTCATAGGATGCCTTCCGCAGGCAGGAGAGCAAGCAAGCGGGAGTATTGCCGTGACCAGCGATGTTTACGGAAGGGATGCCCGATCCGGCGTCACGGCGCTGGCGGGTGGCGCGGACATCGCCGGAGCGGTCCTGGACGATGACGACTTCCCCGGACCGCCGCCACGCTTCCTGCGCGAGCGCGCGCCCCGCGCCGAGGCAGCCGGAGCAGAGGACGCCAAACCGTTCGTTTCAAGGGTTCTGCTCTCTTTGGGCGCGCTGCGCGGCCGGTTCCCGGATTGGGGAGCGGCCATCATGCTGACGCGTCCCGGCCGGATGAGACGCACGCCGTAGCAGCGCCGGAACGCCCGAGCCGGTTTGGCCCGGCGGCCAGAGACCACATACGCCCGCACGACTAAAAGGATTTGTCATGATCGAGCTACTGAAGGATTTTCCCGCCAATGTAATCGGCTTCATCTGCAAGGAACGCGTCACCAGCGAGGATTACTCCAGAGTCCTTGTCCCGGCTGTCGAGAGGGCGCTCGGCCAGCAGAAGAAAATCCGCCTTTACTACCAGATCGACCCGAGTTTCGAAGCCATCGACCCGGGCGCGATGTGGGAGGATTTCAAGGTCGGCGTCGGACATCTGTCGCGCTGGGAGCGCATCGCCGTCGTCACCGACGTTGATTGGATACGCCATACCGTCCGCATGTTCGGCTATCTCATGCCCGCGTCGGTGCAGGTCTTTCCGCTCAGCGCGACGGAGGCGGCGCGCGAGTGGGTCGTCGCCGAGGACGCCGGTTGAGGCGCGCCGCCCGGCGGCGGGTCCGCTCGGGCGCACGTGTTTTCGTACGGAAGTGAGGATACGGAAAGCGATGGTTGAGAAGGAACAGGACGCGCTGAGCAAGAAGTTCGACGACTTCTCCGCCCAGCTTGAGGCGCGGGTTCGCGAGTTCAAGGAGCGCGGCACGTTCACGCCCGCGGACGAGGCCGGATCGAGGGCGATCCGCGATCGCCTGGAGTCCATACGGAGAAAGCTGCA
>JBNKDX010000365.1:0-1766 GCA_050288485.1 Rhodomicrobiaceae bacterium
GGACCACTGGATGATGGCGTGGAAGGTGATCGGGCTCTGGCAAAGCCCCATGATCATCATGTCGCGACCGGATTCGATACGCTTGGCGATGGCGATTTCGCCCTCGCGCGAAAGCAGCTCCACCGACCCCATTTCGCGCAAGTACATGCGGACAGGATCGTCCGTGCGCTCCGCGACTTCGGTGGTCTTCTCGGTCTTGGCGAGCGGCGTGGCCGCCGTGAGGGAACGCTCCTCGTCCTCCTCTTCGAGCGGGGAGACGGCCTCGCCTTCCTCCGCCTCCTCGGCTTCGATGACGTTGATGCCCATGTCGGAGAGCATCGCCATCACGTCCTCGATCTGCTCGGACGAGACCTCGCTCGCCGGCATGAGCTCGTTCAACTCGTCATAAGTGATGAAACCGCGCGCCTTCGCGGTCTTGATCAGGCGCTTGACTGACTGATCGGACAGGTCCAAAAGCGGGCTGTCGGTCGTTTCCGTTGCCGGAGCTTCTTGCTCTTCGTGTTTCGCTGTCGCTGCCATCCCTTACTCCAGATGGACGCCTGTTACGAACAGGGCTTCCAAAAAACTTGCCTCGCCTGTGCCCCGGCCGCCGCCGCATGGCGCCAGCGCAGGCGCGCCTCTCGCGTTAACGATCGTATCGAGAACGCCGGACATGGCCGCTTCGACCCGGCGGCGCGGTCCGTCTTTCTCGACAATTCCTGTGTATCCAGCCTTTCAGCAGAAGAGCCCCAAGCCTTCCCCGCGCCGCAATGCAGAACGATTCGCCTCAAAAATCAGGGTTAATGTGGCTTAGTTAATTAATCATGAAGCAAACGCCTCCCGGCGGCTTCCATCTAGCCACTGACGCTCTTTCCGTAACCTTCGACCGCAGCCTGAACACCATCGGCGCTCAACACCTGCTCGCGAAGATCGCGCAGTCTGAGGTAATTCTCTTCTGATTGCTCACTTGCAAACGCGTGCTCGGCCGACTCCAGCTCCCGTTTCAACTCAACTGCTTTACGGTGCAGCGCCAGCATATGCCGCCAGCCTATCATGACATCTTCGCGCGATGTGCGAGGCTGCGTGTTCCAATCGCTGTTGTGCGTTATGGCGTGCTCTACCTGGGCCAGGAGGCCGTCCTGACCTAACTTGTTCAGTTGATTATGGAGCCCTTCTTTGTCAAGGGGAAAGTGCTCACTATGCACGGAGAGAATGCGATCGCGAAGCTGATGTAGCGGAATCGCCTCAAAATGGATCGCCGCTATGTCTTCCGCGCAGTCATCGAGCAGCCAGGGGTGGTTGAGAATGGTCTGCAGGATCAGCGCCTCGCGGCGTGGCAGGGCGAGGGCGGCGGGACGCAGCAATGCGCTGTCGGCAAGTGCGGCGGTCGCCCCCTGCGCGGCGGGGGCAAAGGGCTGACGCTTCGAACCGGTGAAGCCGCCCGCGAAGGAGCGCCCGGCTGTCTGTGCGCTGGCGAATTTGCCGCCTGCCGGGCGCGTCTGGCCCTGCCCCGCACCGCCCGCACGGTTCTGCCACGGCGTGAAGCCGCCGAACTGCTCGCGCAGGCGCCGCCGCAGTTCGCGTCCATAATAATGCTGCACCGTCTTATCCGCGATGGACGCCGCCAGTTCATCGAGCCGCCTGTCGAACTGCGCGCGGCGCTCCGGCGTGGTGAGGGCGGCGGCGTCGAATTCCTTGGCCCAGAGCACATCGACCAGCGGGCGCGTCTGCCCGAGCGCGGCAGCGACAGCTTCGCGGCCCCGCTGGCGCAACAGGTCGTCCGGGTC
>JBNKDX010000365.1:1776-2026 GCA_050288485.1 Rhodomicrobiaceae bacterium
AGCGAAGGCGAGACTCCTGCCCGGCGCGAGATGCGGCAGGGCGGTCTCCACGGCGCGATGGGCGGCCTTGCGCCCAGCGCTGTCGCCGTCGAAACACAGGAGCGGCTCGGCGGCCATGCGCCACAGGATTTTGAGCTGCTCGGGCGTCAGCGCGGTGCCGAGCGGGGCGACGGCATTCGGGAACCCCGCGCGGGCGAGCGCGATGACGTCCATGTAGCCTTCGGCGACGATCACCGTGCCGCGCTCATGG
>JBNKDX010000366.1:0-2020 GCA_050288485.1 Rhodomicrobiaceae bacterium
CCGAAGTGCGACTTGCCGCGGTCGTCGATCCGGTCCGGCCGCCGGCGCAGTTCGCGAAGCATCTTGACGTGCCCTGGCACCCCTCGCTCGAAGCCCTCCTCGCTGCGGGAAAACCGGACGGCGTCATCCTGGCCACGCCGAACCGGATGCATGCCGAGGGCGGTATGCAATGTATTTCGGCAGGCGTGCCGGTGCTGGTGGAGAAACCGCTGGCGACCGACACCGCTTCGGCGGGGAAGCTGGTCGACGCGGCCGAGCGCGCGGGCATACCGCTGCTGACCGGACATCACCGCAGGCACAATCCGCTTATACGGCGCGCGAAAGCCGCGATAGAGGCGGGAACCATCGGCGACCTCGTCTCGGTAAACGCCAGTACATGGTTCTACAAGCCGAACGCCTACTTCGATACGGATTGGCGAAGAATGCCCGGAGCCGGGCCGGAGTTCATCAACCTCATTCACGATATCGACCTCCTGCATTTCCTTTGCGGACCCGTGGACAGTGTATTCGCGTTCGAATCGAATTCCGTTCGAGGGAATGCGGTCGAAGACACATGTGCTGTCGCCTTGCGCTTCGAATGTGGCGCGCTTGGAACCGTCAACGTGTCGGACACGATCGTCGCGCCGTGGTCATGGGAACTGACCGCGGGGGAAAATCCGGCGTTTCCGGAAACCGGCGAGGATTGCTACCTGGTCGGCGGAACGCGCGGCTCGCTGGAACTTCCGGCGTTGAAGCGCTGGCATTACCGGAACGAGCGAAGCTGGCTGGAGCCGCTGGCCGTTGAGCGGCTGACCCACGATCCCGCGGATCCGCTGGTCCTGCAGGCCCGGCAGTTCGCGGCGGTGATCAGGGGCGACGAGGCGCCTCTCGTGTCGGGCAGGGACGGGCTCGAGGCATTGCGGGTTGTCGAAGCAGTGAAGGAGTCATCGGCCTCTGGCCGCGCCGTCGATATCCGACGGTCCCGGATGGAGGCGATGGCGTGAGGATTTCATGATTTCCGGCCGTACACAGTTGATCGCGCATATCGGCGTGCCGACCGAGAGCTTCCGGGCGCCGATGATCTACAATCCGTGGTTCGAGGCCAGGGGCATCGATACGATCGTGGTGCCCATGGGCAGCGAAGCCGAGGACTTCCCGGCTTTTCTGCGCCTCGTCTTCAGGCTCCGCAACATCCGAGGCGCCCTGATAACGATGCCGCACAAGATGACGACGGTGGGGCTTCTGGACGAGGCGAGCGCATCGGTCAGGATTTGCGGTGCCTGCAATGCGGTAAAACGCGATGAATCGGGCAGGCTTGTCGGTGACATGTTCGACGGTGAGGGTTTCGTGCGCGCCATGCAGCGCAAGGGGCGCGCAGCCGCCGGCGCGGGCGCGCTCATCATCGGAAGCGGCGGCGTCGGTTCGGCGATAGCCGCCGCGCTCGCCAGGGCCGGCATCGGCCGCCTCGGCCTGTTCGACACGGTCGCGGCCGCTGCCGAGAAACTGGCCGGAAATCTGGCGCGTCACTATCCCGAAATCGGAATATCCACCGGATCGCGCGATCCTGCGGGGTGGGACATTGTCGTCAACGCGACGCCCCTCGGCATGAATCCCGGTGATCCGATGCCTGTCGACGTCGGGCGCATCGACCCGTCTTCCTTTGTCGGCGAGGTGGTGATGAAGCAGGACGAGACGCCGTTCCTCGCGGCCGCCAGAGCACGTTGCTGCGCGACCCAGGTCGGATCGGACATGCTGTTCGAACAAATCCCCGCATATCTGGAGTTTTTCGGCTTTCCTGCCGCAACGCCCGATGAGTTGCGGGCGGTTTCGGCCATTCCGCATTGAACCAGCCGCGTGCCGCAAGGTGCGCCATAGTGAAAAGGTCACGCCTGATGGAACTTCCCCGTAATGAATTCAAGCACGCCATCGCCGAAGGCCGCCGGCAGACCGGCCTCTGGGTAACGCTTCCCGGAAGCTTCACCGCCGAACTCCTGGCGACCTGCGGCTATGACTGGCTGCTCTTCGACACCGAACACTCGGT
>JBNKDX010000367.1:0-1845 GCA_050288485.1 Rhodomicrobiaceae bacterium
ACGGAGCAACCGAGGAGAGGCAAGGCACGCCCGCCGCTTCGCAGGCGCCCGCCACCGGGTTGACGGTTTCCGGCGTTGACGACGTAATGACCAGATCGACCTTGTCGGAGCTGATGGGGTCTTTCGTCACCTGCGTGGCGCGCACGGGATCGGATTGCGTATCCTTGACAATAAAGGCGACGCCGTATTTCTTGCCCCCAGCCTGGATACCGTCCTTGAGCGCCGCCTTGGCGAGACCGAGGACATAGTCATCGGCGTCCGCAAACGGGCTCAAGGGGCCGGAGCGTGCATTGATGAAACCGATGCGGATGACATCTTCACCGGCCGCCGAAGCGCTGCGCAGCGACGCAGGCAGGATCAGCGATGCGGCCGCGCCGCCCGCCACGAGGCCGGACGTTTTCAGAAACTGACGGCGCGTCGCGCCGGGCTTGTTGATGTTGTTTTTACTCATTTTTTCCTCCCTTAGGCTTGTTGATCTCTGTTTTTTGGCTCAGACGAGCTTACCCCTAATGAACTGCGCCCCTTCCTCAATCGACTGCATGCCCTCATCCAGCATCGGGGCGAAAAGCTGCCAGCAATGGCACATGCCATCCCACACCTTTACCGTGGCGTCGCTCCCGGCCTTCCTCATCCGCTCTGCGATGGTTACGGAATCGTCGCGAAGGATTTCCCAGCCGCCAACATGGATGAGCGTTGCCGGCATGCCGGAAAGGTCGGCATAGAACGGAGTCACCCTCGGCGATTTCGGATCTGTGCCCTGCAGATAAGCCATGTTGAACAGGCCCATGAGTTCCGGCGTCAGGAGCGGCGCGTCCGCCAGTGACCGGTGGGACACGCCTTCATCCGCCAGATCGAGCGCCGGCGACATCAGCCATAGCGCGCCCGGCGCAGGCTTTCCTTCCTGCCTGGCCCGAACGGCGACGGACAACGCCAGATTGCCGCCCGCGGAATCTCCGGCCAGCGCTATTCGGGACGCGGCATAGCCCTGGAGCAACGCCCATTCGTACACGGCGTAAGCGTCGTCATGCGCCGCCGGGGCCGGATTTTCCGGCGCCAGACGGTAGCTTGCCGCCAGCACGGCGTAACCCGAGGCGCGAGCAAGATTGGTGGTAATCACCCGGTGCGACCGCGTCGAGCCGAAGAACCAGCCGCCGCCATGGTAATAGATGATCACCCTGCTTCTGTCGGTGTTCGCGGTGGTGATCAGTTCGCCGCCGAGCGGACCCGCCGCAACACGCTCGATCGTGCACCCGTCGGCAATGGGCGTCTGCGAATTGATCATCTCGAACCATTCGCGCAGTTGCGGCGGCGCGGCATTCTCCGGCGGCGGATTCTGCGCCGATATTTCAAGAATAAAGTTCAGTTGTTCCTTTGACATTTCTAAATCTCCCCCGTGCGAGTACCGCACTGTTCGTTATTTTTTGTCTTCAGCGTTCACATCCGCACGATCGGCTTGATGGTCTTGCCGGTCTCAGAGTCGTGCACGGCCTCGTTGATCTGGTCGAAGCTGTAGTATTTCACCAGCTTGTCGAAGGGGAAGCGCCCCTGCGCGTAGAGCTTGGCGAGCATGGGAATGAAGACGTCCGGATTGGACTCGCCTTCGACGATACCCATCAGGCGCCGCCCACCGCTCATGAAGTGCACCTCATCGACCGCGATTTCCCAGCCCATGGGCGCCGCCCCGAGGATGCCGCAGGTGCCCATCGGTGCCAGCGCCATGAGCGCGCCACGGATGACGGCGGGCAGGCCGGTGGTGTCGAGCGCGAAATCGACGCCGTAGCCGGTCATGGTTGTGATTTCCTCAGTCGGATCGGCGCGGCTGGGGTTGATGGTCTGCGTCGCCCC
>JBNKDX010000368.1:0-1805 GCA_050288485.1 Rhodomicrobiaceae bacterium
TAAGGAGTTGGAAAAGCTGAAAACTCTGCCGGTGCCGGAGCCGAGCGCCAAGGCGAAGGCTGCCGCGCTTGCCGCCGCGATGGCCGCGTTCGACGCCGCCTCTGAGAATGCCGATGAAAGCGCCACGGAAGCTGGCCGCGAAAAAAATCCGGATTCACCCCAAGAAAGCGCCGACGTCATCCGTCTTACACACGCATCACAGACGAAAAGGAGACTTCCGATGCGTGTTCGTCACGGAATTTATGCAACCGCCGCGTCTATCGCCGTGGTGGCGCTGGGCCTAGGAACCGGCATGTATTACACGGGCGCTTTGCGCATGGAAGAAAGCGCCGCGCCTGAGCCGGTGAGAGGAAAACTCAGCCAATCGCCCGAGCCGGTCACTTCAGAGGCAAAGCCTGTCTTGTCGCAGCCGGCCACCGCTCCCTCTGCGCCAGCAGGAAGAGCGTCCGCCAATTCTGGTAAGGGCAAGGTTTACGGATTTAAGGCATCCAGAAAATTTGAGGAATCCGAAGCTGACGGCGTAGCGGATATGGCTCCAGCCGCTCAACCTCCGGCACCCATGGGAGGGGTGGTAGACCTCAAACAGAAGGTGGAGAGCAAAAGGGCGTATAAGCTCGGATGGAACATCGGAAAACGTGCCCCCCATGCCAAAGGCGATGACGGCACAACCGTTTTTTATCGCAAACGCTTCGACGACAGCATCATGCAGCCGCCCCCCCCTGTAGAGAACCGCGATAAGTTCGAGGCGGCTACGACCAACCCTGTGAAGCAGGTGTCCGCCGAGCCGGTTTCCACCTTCTCAATCGACGTGGACACAGCATCTTACGCCTTCGTGCGCCGTGCGCTGAATGCAGGCCATCTGCCGCAGAAAAACGCGGTGCGCGTGGAGGAAATGATTAACTACTTCCCCTACGATTACCCCGCGCCGGAAACAGCCGAAACGCCGTTCAAGGCCAACGTTACCGTTACGCCCGCGCCGTGGAACCCGGCCAACAAGCTGCTGCATATCGGCATCAAGGGCTATGAGATTCAGAGTAAAGAGCGTCCGCACGCCAATCTGGTGTTCCTCATCGACGTGTCCGGCTCAATGCAAGGGGCGGATCGGCTGGAATTGGTGAAAAACGCCTTCCGCATGCTGGTGAATGAGCTGAAGCCTGATGATACCGTGGGCATCGTCGTTTACGCGGGCAGCTCCGGCGTGGCGCTGGAGCCGACGAAGGTCGCCAACAAAGGCAAAATCATCGCCGCAATCGACCAGTTAGGCGCGGGCGGCTCCACGGCGGGCGCTGAGGGCGTCAACGACGCTTACCGCTTAGCCGAAGCCAATTTCGACAAGGAAGGCGTCAACCGCGTCATTCTGGCCACCGATGGCGATTTCAACGTCGGCATTACCGATACGGAAGAGCTGAAAGGCTTCATCGAGCGCAAGCGCAAGACGGGCATTTTCCTGTCGATCCTTGGCGTGGGCGAAGGCAACTACAACGATGCGCTCATGCAAAAGCTGGCTCAGAACGGCAACGGCACGGCGGCTTACGTCGATACGCTGAACGAGGCGCGGAAAATTCTGGTGGACGAGGCGTCGTCAACGCTGTTCCCCATCGCCAAGGATGTAAAGATCCAGGTGGAGTTCAACCCGGCGGCGGTGTCCGAATACCGCTTGATCGGCTACGAAACCCGCGCGCTGAAACGCGAAGACTTCAACAACGACAAAGTGGACGCGGGCGACATCGGCTCCGGCCACACCGTTACGGCGATCTACGAGTTCACGCCGAAGGGCGCGCCAAAGCTGATCGACGATCTGCGCT
>JBNKDX010000369.1:0-1398 GCA_050288485.1 Rhodomicrobiaceae bacterium
GCGCGCACCTGTTTGCCGGATATCTGCGCGCCTGCCGTGACGATCGCAGCCTGCTCTCCACGCTGACGCCGGGGCGGATGCTCATGCCGGGCGATCTCGAAGGCTCGCCCGCGCTCACTTTCATGCCGCTCGATCCGGCGGGCCATGCGCATCCAAAACGCGACTCGCTCCGCGCGATGATGGCGCGCCGCTTCGAGGCCTACAAAACGCATGTGGTGAAACCGTTCTTCCGCGACCATTTCGCCAAGCTGGAGCGGCAGATCGTGCTCGTGGATGCGCTCGGCGCGCTGAACGCCGGACCGGCCGCGCTCGCCGATCTCGAACGCGCGCTGTCCTCGATTCTCACCTGCTTCCGCCCCGGCGCGAACAACTGGCTCAGCCCGATTCTCGGCAAGCGCATCGACCGCCTGCTCTTTGCCGCTACCAAGGCGGACCACATCCACCACACCAGCCACGACCGGCTGGAGGGCATCCTGCACCTGCTGGTGGAAAAAGCCATTGCGCGCGCGCATGTGTCTGGCGCTGGCGTGCAGGCCGTGGCGCTGGCCGCCGTGCGCTCGACGCGCGAAATCGAAGCGGTGGAGGACAGCCAGGCGCTGGCCTGCATCGCGGGCAGGCCGCTCGCGGGCGAAGACCTCGACGGGCGGCGTTTCGACGGCGCGCAGGAAATCGCGCTCTTTCCCGGCGATCTGCCGGATGTTGGCGCGGGTGAGACGGCGGTACGAATGCCGCCCGAGGGCGAGGACGGCGTCCGCTGCTTGCGTTTCGCCCCGCCGCCGCTGCAGACGCGCGGCTTCGGCGCCGCGGCCCTGCTGCCGCACATCCGGCTCGACCGCGCCATTCAGTTTCTGATCGGGGATAAGCTATTATGACCGGAGGCGATGCCCCCCGCAAACCGCGCGTTTTCAACCTCGACGACACGCGGCTCGGCCCTGCGCATCCGCCGCCAGCCGAGGAGCCATGCGGTGAGGCTGCCGTCGCCGGAGCCGACGCGGACAGGACGGCCTGGGCGGCGCTTTCCCCGCGCGGCGCCCGCTGGGGCGGCTTGTTGCTCGCGGCGCTCGGCGGTCTCGCATCGCTGGCGCTGACCGTGTGGATCTGGGACTTCGTCGCCGGACTGTTCACGCGCGGCGGCATGCTCGGAACGCTGGCGCTGGCGCTCGCCGGTCTGGCGGCGGTGGCGGCGGGGATGCTGGCGGCGCGAGAAATCACCGGTTTCCTGCGGCTTGGGCGCGTCGCTGCGATCCGCGCGCGAGGCGACGACGCCCTCGCCGGAGGCGACAAGACCGAAGCGCTCGCCACCGCGCGCGCTATCGAGTCGCTGTTCGCCGCGCGGGAGGACGTCGCCTGGGGCATACGACGCCTGCGCGAGCATACGAGTGAAGTGCTGGACGCCCG
>JBNKDX010000370.1:0-1376 GCA_050288485.1 Rhodomicrobiaceae bacterium
AGTTGCGCGCGCACATGCTGGCGGCGGGGCTCGATCCGCTGGGCGAATGCGGCATGGTTTACAATCCCTTCAGCGGCGCGTGGTCGCTGAGCGGCGACTGCGATGTGAACTATCTTGCCGCCGCGGCGCGGCCCGGCTAATACCGGCGCTTCAACCTTGCGTGAAACCGGCGGTGCCGCCCGGCCCCGGCGAAGTGGCCGATTGCAAGCGCCATTCTGGTGCAGTATGTCCTTGTGCGCTGCAGCAGCCATTGCGCCCTGCAGGAATCGCGGGACAACACGAAACCGGAGGCGCATCGCATGAGCGATACCGGCGAGGGCTATTTCTTCGAGGATCTGAAGGCAGGCATGGAGGCGACCTATGTGCGCCGCGTCACCGACGAGGACATCCGCGCCTTCGCGGCCGTATCGGGCGACAACAACCCCATCCATCTCGATGAGGCCTACGCCGCCGAAACGCCGTTCAAAGGCCGCATCGCCCATGGCATCCTCGCCGCGAGCTTCATTTCCAAGGTGATCGGCACGCAGCTACCCGGCCCTGGCTCCGTCTACATGTCGCAGAGCCTCAATTTCCGCGCCCCCGTCCGCATCGGCGACGAGGTCACGGCCACGGTGGCGGTGGCCGAGCTGATCGCGGAAAAGAAGCGCGCCGTCCTCACCACCCATTGCTCGGTCAACGGCAAGGTTGTATTGGAGGGTGAAGCCCTGGTGAAGGTGCCGTCCCGCGAAGGTTAAGCCTGTAAGTCTTGACGGGGCCTTCCTTTCCTCCGTCATCACTCGGGCTGCGGACAAGAGACTAAGTTGGTACAATGCATATCATTCGCGGCTGGCAAGACGTTCCTGCAGCGCTGAGAGGCGCTTCCCTGGCAATCGGCAATTTCGACGGCGTGCATCGCGGTCATCAGGCGGTGCTCGACGCGGCCAAGGCGGCAGGCGCTGTTGCGGGATGTCCGGTGGGGGTGGTGGTGTTCGAGCCGCATCCGCGCAAGTTCTTCCATCCCCAGCGGATGCTGTTCCTGCTCACGACGCTGGAGCGCAAGCTGGAGCTGTTCGAGGCCCGCGGCGTGGAGATCACCGTCGTGCTTCCCTTCGACAGAAAACTCGCCGACCTCAGCGCCGAGGGCTTCGTGCACGACGTTCTGGTCGAGGGGCTGGGCATCCGCCACGCGACCACGGGCTATGACTTTTTCTTCGGCAAGAGGCGCGAGGGCAACCCGTCCGTGCTCCGCAAGCTCGGCAACAAGTACGATTTCGGCGTGACGATCGTCGAAGCGGTGGGCTCCTCCGGCGAAATCTTCTCCTCGACGCGCATCCGCGAGTTGCTCGCGGAGGGCGACGTCGCGGGTGCGGCCGACATGCTCGGCCATTTCTGGCAGG
>JBNKDX010000371.1:0-1333 GCA_050288485.1 Rhodomicrobiaceae bacterium
GCGCCGCCGTTGCAGCCCCCGCGTCGCGCGCCTCCCGCCACGCCTTTATCTGCTCCACCTGCTCGCGTTCGACCCATTCGGGAACTGTCTGAATGCCCGCCTCGCCTCCGGCGGACAGCGGCGACGGCTCCGTCTCGGTCCAACTGTTGACGCCAACAACGACCTGCTCGCCGCTCTCGATGGCCTTGAGCCGCGCTGCGTTCGATTCCACAAGCTGCTGTTTCATATAGCTGGACTCGACCGCTGCGACGGCGCCGCCCATGCCCTCGATACGGTCCAGTTCTTCGCGCGCCTCGCGCTGCAGCTCCGCCACCTCGGCTTCGATCACCTGCGAGCCATCGAAAATGTCTTCGAATTCAAGGAGATCGGTCTCATAGGCCATGATCTGCTGCATGCGCAGCGACCACTGCTGGTCCCATGGCCTCGGCAATCCGAGCGCTTCGTTCCACGCCGGGAGCTGCACGGCGCGCGCCCGCGCCCGCTTGGAGAGCACCACCGCGAGCATTTCGATGAGAATGCGGTAGACGTTGTTCTCCGGCTGCTGCTCGGTCAGGCCCAGCGAATTGACCTGCACGCCGTAGCGGAAGCGGCGCAGCTTTTCGTCCGTGACGCCGTAGCGCGTCCGGCAGATCTCGTCCCACAGCCCGGCGAAAGCGCGCATCTTGCAAATCTCGGTGACGAAACGCAGCCCGGCATTCACGAAGAACGAGATGCGCCCGACGATCTCGGGAAATTCCTTTTCACTCACCTCGCCCGAAGCCTTCACCGAGTCGAGGACGGCCTGGGCGGTCGCGAGCGCGTAGGCCAGCTCCTGCACCGGCGTCGCCCCCGCCTCCTGCAGATGGTACGAACAGACGTTGGTCGGGTTCCATTTCGGGATTTCGCGATAGGTGTAGACGATGACGTCCTTGATAAGCCGCAGCGACGGTTCCGGAGGAAACACGTAAGTGCCGCGCGACAGATATTCCTTGATGATGTCGTTCTGCACCGTGCCTGTCAGCGCCTTGCGATCCGCGCCCTGTTCGTCGGCGGCGGCGACATAGAGCGCGAGCAGCCATGCGGCAGTGGCGTTGATGGTCATCGAGGTGTTCATGCTTGCGAGCGGGATGCCCTCGAACAGCGCCCGCATGTCGCCGAGATGGCTGATGGGCACGCCGACTTTTCCGACCTCGCCACGCGCGAGCGGGTGGTCCGGGTCGTAGCCGGTCTGCGTTGGCAGATCGAAGGCGACGGACAGGCCTGTCTGCCCCTTGGCGAGATTGCGGCGGTAGAGTTCGTTCGAAGCCTTGGCGGTGGAATGCCCCGCATAGGTCCGGATGAGCCAAGGTTTATC
>JBNKDX010000372.1:0-1265 GCA_050288485.1 Rhodomicrobiaceae bacterium
GTGGGACCCACATGTCAGTGTGGGACCCACTGCACAGTGACCTTATCACCTCGAATCGAAGCCGACAGCACCAAATCGATCGGAATCGCGGCCCCGACCCCTTCCAAATCGCCGCCGCCTTCCAAATGGCCGGCGCCGCCGCCCTCCCTGGAGGCCGCCGACGCGGAAATCCTGCGCTGCGCTCCCGATTCGCCTAAACTCGGTGCAGGCGGCGATGTCGCTCTGCTGCGGCTGGCGCTGGCGATTGCCTGGCTGCGGCGGAAGAAGACGAAGCGCCTGCGCTTCTGGCAACCGCTTATCGACCGCCTCACGGGCCGCGAGACCGGCGCCGCGCCCGCGCCGCACCCGGCGGCGCTGCCGGTCGAGGCGCGCGCGCATGGTCCGTCAACGCATGATGACGATGCGTTGTGGGAAACGATCAAGGGCGCCGCAGGCCGTCTGCCGCTCTCGGTGTGGGAAGAGAAATTGAAGGAAACGCGCGAAGACATCGGCCGCTTCAACATCATCGTCGCCGGGCGGACGGGCGTCGGCAAAACAACGTTGATCGGCGCCATTTTCGGCCGCGAGGTGGGCGACACGCTGATGGGCAGGCCGCGGACGCGCGGGCGCATCTGGTATCCCGAGCACCCCGGCGAAACCGACATCCTGAGGCTCTGCGACACCGAGGGCCTGGAAATGGAGCGCTACGCCGAGACGCTCGACGGTCTGAAACGCGAAATCGAGCTGCGCAACGGCTCGCGCGACCCGTTCGACCATATCCACGTCGCGTGGCTGTGCATCGACGAGCCGTCGCTCACGGTGCAGCCGGGCGAGGAGGCGCTGGTCAAACTGCTCGGCGACGAGGGCGTGCCGGTTATCGCCGTGCTCACTAAAGCGGGCATGGCGCCCGCGTTCAAAGCCAAGGTCGAGGAGTTGCTGCCCGCCGCCCGCGCCGTGATCCGCGTGCGAGCGAGCCCCATCGAAATCGAGGGGCAAACCTTCGCCGAGATGGGCCTGGACGAGTTGATGCAGGCGACGCAAGGCGTCATCCCCAGCGCGGTCGAGGCCGCCTGGCATCTGGCGTCGCGCAATCTGGCGGCGATGACGGAGCGCGCGCAACTGACCGTCAGGCGCGCGGCGGCGGCGGCAGGCGCGGCGGGCGCGACACCCATTCCGCTCGCCGACGCAGCGGGGGTTTTCGGCGTACAGGCGGGCATGATCATCACCGTCAGCCTGCAAATGGGCGTTAAGCTGCGGCGCTCCGACCTCCAGGCCATGGCGGTCAC
>JBNKDX010000373.1:0-1123 GCA_050288485.1 Rhodomicrobiaceae bacterium
GCGGCCCGCCGGAAGGGCTGAAAAAAAACGCGCCAATGGGGCAGACGCCAGGTAAAGAGGGTTACGCGACTACCTCATGGGGAACTACGTCAACTCACATTTGACGCCGGGAGAACGTGTCATATACGAGACTAGAAATCACTGGATCATCTTTATTTCGGTATGGTCTGTACTGACCTTATTTATCAGGCCATTGATTGCAATAATAACGAACGAATTTGCTCTGACTAACAAGCGTGTCATTATCAAGGAAGGTCTGATTTCTTGCCGGTCTTTGGAGATAGCCATTTCAAAGGTCGAATCTGTTGCCGTGGACCAGAGCATAATGGGGAGAATACTCGGTTATGGCACGCTGGTGGTGAGAGGCACGGGCGGCACCAATGAGCCCTTCTACAGAATCTCCAATGCCATGACATTCCGTCGGAAATTCCAAGAGTTAGCGAACGTCTGACCGGATATGGCGATTTCGCCGAGCGGGCCATTAAGCACGATCGCGCCGATCGAGGGGGCGGCGGGGGCGCTGTTGGAGGTTCGGCAGTAGCGCAGCGGCAGGAAGTCGCTGCCGCCGGTTGCGCCACCAGCACTCATGCCCGGACTTCCCAGTTCCCGTTCCCGGGCATGGACGATGATGACGGCCACGGCGTAACGGCGCTGCAATTCGCGCAAATAGGCGAGCAAGGGGGCGACGTCGCCGCTGGCATTCTCGTCGATGCGATGCAGACGCACGAACGGGTCGAGGACGAGCAGGCGCGGGCGGAGCGTGGCGACGGTTTCGGCGAGGCTATTGCGATCTGTTTCCAGGTCGAGTCGCAAGGATGGGACGGTGATGACCTGGACATCGAGTCCGGCGAGCGGAAGGGCGGCCGCGGCGCAGATGCCTTCGAGCCGCTGGCGGACGACATGGAGGGCGTCTTCGGCGGCGTAAAGCAGCACGCGGCCCGGGCGCGGCGCGCCGAAGGCACGGGATTCCGGCGGCGACCGCCACCGCAAGGTCCAAAGCGAGGAAGGATTTGCAGCATTTGGGCTCGCCGCCGATGATGCCGGCAGCTTCTTCCGCCCACAGCCCTGTGACCAGCCAGCGGCAGTCTTCGGGGCGCGTTCCGAGGTGATAGGCGGCCTCGAC
>JBNKDX010000374.1:0-1101 GCA_050288485.1 Rhodomicrobiaceae bacterium
GGCACCGGCCTGGGTCTCGCCATCAGCCGGGACTATGTCCGCATGATGGGAGGCGATATCGCCGTTGCCAGCAAGGAGGGCAAAGGCAGCACTTTTCGTTTTGAGATCGATATCGGGGAGGCCGCCGAGTCGGATATCAAAGAGAGGGTGTTGCAACAGCGGCGTGTGATCGGCCTGGAAGCCGGCCGGGACATCCCTCGCATCCTGGTGGCTGAAGATAAAAAGGACAGCCGTACTTTGCTGGTGAAACTTCTCAGGACCGTCGGCTTTCAGGTGCGGGAAGCGGTCGACGGCAAGCAGGCGGTGGATGTTTTTCACCAGTGGCGACCTGACCTCATCTGGATGGACATCCGCATGCCCGTCATGGACGGCCTGGAAGCCACACAGCGCATCAAGAGGACCGAGGCCGGCAAATCGACCGTAATAGCGGCGCTCACCGCCCATGCCCTGGAGGAGGAAAGAGAACAGATCCTGGCGGCGGGCTGCGATGATTTCGTGCGCAAGCCTTTTCGTGAGTATGAGATCTTCGGTGTCATGGGCAAACATCTCGGTCTGAGATATGTATATGAAGACAGCCGGGGAAAAGCCGTGCCGGTCGCACCCGAGGTTGATATACGCCCGGAACAGTTGGCGGCCCTGCCGGCCGATTTACTCAGCCAGTTGCATCAGGCCGTGGTCGAATTGGACGAGGAGATTCAACTCGAAGCCCTGCGTAACAATCAATAACAGCGAAAAACCCTCCTCCAGAGAATGGAGAAGGGTTTCCGTGGGCGCTACTGGGATTGAACCAGTGACCTCTGCCGTGTCGAAGCTCTCGGGGGTGTTTCAGGGCGCCCTAGCGGGCGGGCGTTCTCGTGAGAATCCCCCGTCACAACTGCGTTTTCGCGTTTCATCATCTTTCACTGGTTTGCGTCGTTTTTCACCGTCATGTGGACGCGGTGTGGACGCGGCGAGGTGATGGGCCTCCTGAAATCGCAGCTGAAACCAACAGGTTGGCGTCGGGCGCTACCCCGATCGACGCTACCTACGACCCGGACGTAAGGCGTCGCCGCCTGACCCGAGCGACCTCCTCGGTGGCAATCCACATTGCCTCATCCTCGC
>JBNKDX010000375.1:0-1076 GCA_050288485.1 Rhodomicrobiaceae bacterium
CTCGACCAGTTGCATACCCTTGGCCTGCACGGAATCGCCAATGGTTTCAAAGATCTGGCCGAGAATGCCGAGGCCCGCAGCCTCGAGCATGCCGAGTGGCTCGGCCTGCTGCTCGAATACGAAGTGACGCTGCGCCGGCAGAAGCGCTTCGAGATGCGGGTGCGCTCCGCGCGGCCAGCATCGAGGACACCGGCTATCGCTCCGTCCACGACCTCGACCGCACGCTCTATCTCAAGCTCGCCACTTGCGACTGGATCCGCGACAAGCGCAATCTGCTCATCACCGGCCTTGAGTGAGCGCTTGTCGCTCACGATAAACGTTCGCTCCGCGGCATCGGCAAGAGTTGGCTAGCGTGCGCGCTCGGCCAGAAGGCGTGCCGGGAAGATATCCCCGTGCTCTACTACCGTATGCCCCGGCTCTTCGCCGCACTCGCTCTCGCGCGTGGCGACGGGCGCTACGCCAAGCTGCTGAAATCGCTCAGTCGGGTGAAGCTGCTCATTCTGGACGATTGGGGCCCGGAAGCTCTGACGCCGGAACAGGCCCGCGATCTGCTGGAGATCATGGAGGACCGCTATGATGACGGCTCCACCCTTGTGACCAGCCAGGCGCACATCAAATATTGGCGCGACATGATCGGCAATCCAACGCTGGCCGACGCCATCCTCGACCGCCTGGCGCACAACGCCTACCGCATCGAACTGAGCGGCAAAAGCAAGCGTAAGGAGACGGCGCCGGACGAACAGGATTGACGCCGGGCCGGGAGCAACACATCATCCATCCTGACCCGCGGGGAGACCGCAAAAGGTGTCCGGCTTCAAATCGGTACGCATGGCCGGCTTCGTTTTGGAATGCATGGCCGGCTTCATCGGAATCCGCAGGCTGAGAACTCGTCCGTCCATGCCGTCCTCTTCCCAGGATCTACATGGATGCAAGTCTGCCACATCGTAAGCGAAGCTCCGCTCACGGGGTGGCGGGAACCGCGTAGCCCCAGGGCATGAGTTCGTCGACGCGGCGGGCTGGCCAGCGGTTGACGAGCTTCTCGAGCACATCGGTGAGCCAGGCGTGCGGATTGACGC
>JBNKDX010000376.1:0-820 GCA_050288485.1 Rhodomicrobiaceae bacterium
TGAATTCGACCAGTTCGAAGAAGGGGGTGTAGCGGCCGAGCATCTTGCGCACGATCAGTTCGAACGAACTTTCGGCGGCCTCGAACTGGTAGCCTTCGTGTTCGAGTTCCTTCAGCTTTTCCATGACCCGGCGCGTTTCCGGGGAGTCCTTGGAAAGCTGCGGGTCGACGGCGTTGATGCGCGCCAGCAGGGTGCTGCGGCCGGCGACTTCAGACATCAGCACGCGGCGGTTGTTGCCGACCAGTTCCGGATCGACGTGCTCGTAGGAAACCGGGTTCTTGACCACCGCGTCGATGTGCATGCCGCCCTTGTGGGCGAAGGCGTGGCCGCCGACGTAGGGCGCTTTTTCGTTGTGAACCACATTGGCGATTTCGCTGATCGCGCGCGCGGTCGAGGTCAGGCGGCGCATCGCGTCGGCGGGAATGCAGTCGTGGCCGAGCTTCAGCTGGAGGTTGGGGACGATCGAGCAGAGGTTGGCGTTGCCGCAGCGTTCGCCCAGCCCGTTGATGGTGCCCTGCACCTGCGTGGCGCCGGCCTGCACGGCGCGAATCGTGTTGGCCACGGCCATTTCGCTGTCGTTGTGGCAATGGATGCCGATCTCGGCATTCGGAAAACGCGCACGGACCGCGTGGGTGATCTCGAATATCTCGTCGGGGAAACTGCCGCCGTTGGTGTCGCAGAGCACCAGGCTGTCGGCGCCGGCATCGGCCGCCGCGGCGAGCGTCTGCATGGCGTAGTCGGCATTGGTCTTGTAGCCGTCGAAGAAGTGCTCGGCGTCGAAGACGACTTCCTTGCCGTGCCGCTTCAGGTGGCGCACGGT
>JBNKDX010000377.1:0-756 GCA_050288485.1 Rhodomicrobiaceae bacterium
AACGGCCTCGGGGTCATGAAATTTGAGCAGATCGCCAATTTTTCCGATGATGAAATCGCCCAGATTGACGATGTTTTGAAGCTCAAGGGCCGCATTGAGCGCGAGGATTGGGTCGCGCAGGTCGTGGCGCTGATGGCCGAAACTACGGCTGACGAAGTGCCCGCCACCGATGAAGGCGCGGAAGAAGCCAAGGCGTAACAGCCGTTGTTAGGCGGTTGACGGTTTCCGCCCGTTGTTAATGAGAAATTGCGGTCGCGCGTCATTCGCGCGGCCTTTTTCGTGTGCGCTTGAGGTGCGTCGCCTCGGGCGATGTGGCTGGGGGGGGGCGCAGGGAGCGATGCTTGTCTGATCGCGACCAGGGGAAAACCGTCGCGATGCTTGTCTGATCGCGACCAAGGGAAAACCGTTGCGATGCTTGTCGGATCGCGACCAAGGGGAAAACCGTCGCGATGCTTGTCGGATCGCGACCAAGGGGAAAACGCCGCGATGCTTGTCTGATCGCGACCAGGGGAAAAACGCCGCGATGCTTGTCTGATTGCGACCAAGGGAAAACCGCCGCGATGCTTGTCTGATTGCGACCATGGGAAAAACGCCGCGATGCTTGTCTGATCGCGACCAAGGGAAAAACGTCGTGATGCTTGTCTGATCGCGAGGGAAACGCCATCCTGTGCGTCGGCCCGCGATAAGCCAACGCATCAATCTGTGGCATAGACGACAGGCCGCCGAATTTGGGTGATTTCGATGAATGTACGCTAT
>JBNKDX010000378.1:0-745 GCA_050288485.1 Rhodomicrobiaceae bacterium
GCCGCGTTGCCCATCTCGCCGAAGTGCACTTTCACCGCCGTCAGATCCCGGTGGTCGACGACCTTGTCCAGACCGGCCGCCGCCAGCAGGTTGTGCAGCTTGGCCATGATATTCTTCTGCACGTCGGCCCGAAAATCTATGAAATATACCTGACTGGTCATGATATCCTCCTTGTGCCCATGTTCAAATTAGGTATCAGAATCCTTGTTGGACTTCAACGCCGCATGGGCCGCCGCCAGACGAGCGATAGGCACCCGGAAGGGCGAGCAGGAGACATAGTCGAGCCCCAGCTCATGGCAGATGGCGATGGAGCGCGGATCGCCGCCGTGCTCGCCGCAGATGCCGCACTCCAGGTCGGCGCGCACACCGCGCCCCTTTTCGATGCCGATGCGCATCAACTGGGCCACGCCGTCGCGGTCCAGGGTAGCAAAGGGATTGTCCGGCAGGATGTGCTGCTCCATGTATTCGATCAGGAATCCGGCTTCGGCATCGTCCCTGGAGATGCCGTAGGTGGTCTGGGTCAGATCGTTGGTGCCGTACGAAAAAAACTCGGCATAGCCGGCGATCTGGTCGGCGGTCAGGGCGGCCCGGGGCAGCTCGATCATGGTACCGAATTTATACTGGATCTGGATTTTTTGTTCGGCCATCACGGCCTGGGCTTCTAGTTCAAGGGTCTCGCGCTGCCGCTTCAGCTCGTTGACGTGACTGGTGAGCGGAATCATGACTTTGGGCAGCACCTTGATCC
>JBNKDX010000379.1:0-730 GCA_050288485.1 Rhodomicrobiaceae bacterium
AGGGCATGCCGGTCACCGTCACCATCGCTTACGACCAGCCGGCTTCCGAAGGTTCACCCTGCGCCGACGGACAATGAATGAAGACGCGGCCATCCTCGAAGCCGAGGGACTGAGCAAGTCCTTTGGCGCCGGCGACAAGCGCGTTATCGCGCTCGACGGCGTCAGCCTGCGCATCCGGCCGGGCGTGGTGACGGGCCTCATTGGTCCGGACGGCGCCGGCAAAACCACCTTCATGCGTCTCGCCGCCGGCTTGCTGGTGCCGGATGGCGGCCGCATCACGGTGCTCGGGCTCGACGCCACGCGCGAGTCCTTGCAAGTCCAGGCCGCGCTCGGCTACATGCCGCAGCGCTTCGGCCTCTACGAAGACCTGAGCGTGCAGGAAAACCTCGACCTCTACGCCGACCTGCAGGGCGTGCCACCGGAAGCGCGCTCCGCGCGCTACTTCGAACTGATGCACATGACCGGATTGGCGCCATTCACCAAACGGCTGGCCGGCCGCTTGTCGGGTGGCATGAAGCAGAAGCTCGGACTTGCCTGCACGCTGGTGCGCGCGCCGCGCCTGCTGTTGCTGGACGAGCCGACCGTCGGGGTGGACCCGGTATCGCGGCGCGAGCTGTGGGCCATCGTCGATCGGCTGGTGAAGGACGAAGGCATGAGCGTGCTGCTGTCGACGGCCTACCTGGACGAAGCGGAGCGCTGCGCCGAAGTCGTGCTGTTGCACGAGGGCAGG
>JBNKDX010000380.1:0-711 GCA_050288485.1 Rhodomicrobiaceae bacterium
GAGGTCAGGCGGCGCGGGCTCTCCATGGCGGGCGAACTGCGCGCGGGCGATCCTGGCCTCGATCTCGACGCACAGGGCGCGGTGCTGCAGCTGGCGCGAGCGGACGCCATCGGCATCGGCATGACGCGGCTGGCGATGCTGTCGCCGGTGAAGTCGATGTCGGTGATTTACGGTGTCGGCGTCGATCTGCCGCCCGCGCGCTGGTCGCGCTGCGACCGCTGTCCGAGCCGGGCGAAATGCAAGCTGGTGGCGCTCAAGCAGGAGGCCGCGCTGTGACGGCCCTCCGCCCGGCGTCGGACCCACTCGCAGCATGGCGCCCGGGGCCCGACGTTAATCTGGTCGCGACCAGCAAGACGTCGCTCCAAGCGGGCAAACACATCGGCGCGGATGCGCCGATGCCAGAATAAACTGCGGGATGGGCGTCAGGCCGAACAAAGGGATGAAACCTGATGAATGAGATGTGGCGAGCGAGAGTGCCGACAACAGGCGAAGGAGGGGAGGACGTGTGCAGGCATCCCGTCAAGCTCACCTTCCCCCAGCTTGAGCGCGAAATCGTCTCGGACGGCGCGCAGTCCATCTTCCACGCCGCGCGCAAACATGGGGTGCGCATCGTCGGCGCCTGCGGGGGCAGGGGAACTTGCGGCTCGTGCACGGTCCGTATTCACCGCGGCAGCGAGGCGGACAACAAGAAATGGGTGCGCGCCTGCCAGG
>JBNKDX010000381.1:0-710 GCA_050288485.1 Rhodomicrobiaceae bacterium
GTGCTCAAGCTCAGTATCGATATGCCGATGAGCGAAGAGGTCGCGCAGGCATTTAGTGTTTTACTGGAAACGGATGGTCCGCTTAAATTCGGTCCCGGCACTGAGCGTCCAGTGCCTAAAGATACATCCGAGCGATTCGGCTTCAAGAGTTTCATGTCCATGGCCATTCGCCCCAGGGTTGGCAGTCCATGGGAGTTTGGTCTTCAGCAGTGCTCTTATGCGCGAAACTGGAGTGCAGAAGAGGAGAGACTGTTTCAGGAGATAGGGCGACGTTTGTCGGACGCCCTCACTACCACGCTGGTATATCGCAACTTACAGGAAAGTGAGGCAAAGTACCGCCGCATCGTGGACACGTCAAGCGAGGGTATCTTGGCGTTAGGTCCTGATATGACCACCACCTTCGTTAACGCACGCATGGCCGATATGCTCGGGTACTCCAGCGAAGAGATGATAGGCAGGAAGATAACCGACTTCTTTCTTGAGGAGGAGATACCAGATCATCTGCGCAGGATGAAGAACCGTCGCGAGGGATTGCAGGAGAATTACGAACGCCGCCTCCGCCGTAAGCAAGGAGGGGTGGTGTGGGTATTGGTTTCGGCAACTCCCATCTTTGATGATCGGCAACAGTTCCAAGGTTCTTTTGCGATGCTCACTGATATCACTAAGCGCAAAAAGGATGAAGAGGCGTTACGCCGTCTGAATCGGGAGTT
>JBNKDX010000382.1:0-705 GCA_050288485.1 Rhodomicrobiaceae bacterium
ACCGCAGTCGTCGGACCCTCCGGAGCCGGGAAGTCGACCATCGTAAATCTGCTGTTGAAACTTTATCGGCCGGAAAGCGGGCGCGTGTTGATAGACGGGATTGACATTTTCGAATATGACAACACCTCCTACCTGTCCAAAATCGGGTATGTTTCCCAGGAGACCTTTATTTTCAATGACTCCATAAAGGAAAATATCCGGTTTGGAATGGAAGCGTGTACTCCGGCCATGATTGAAGAAGCGGCCCGGTTGGCCCATGCCCACGATTTCATCGTAAACCTGAAAGACGGCTACGACACCCAGGTCGGGGACGCGGGTGTTATGTTGTCCGGCGGACAGCGCCAGCGCATCGCCATCGCCCGGGGCATGCTGCGCAGACCGGAGATCATGGTCCTGGATGAAGCGACCAGCTCGCTTGACAATATTTCCGAAAGAAAAGTCCAGGAGGCCATTGCCAGTATCTCGAGATACACGACGGTATTTGTGATCGCCCACAGATTATCCACCATCCAGCGGGCTGATCGTATCTTGGTCATGCACGCCGGGGCGATTGCCGAATCCGGAACCCATCAGCAGTTGATGGACCGGGCCGGCCTTTACAGCAAGCTTTATCAGTCGGAAGGCAGCGCAGAGGCGTATGTCCAGAACTGACCGGATTGCGCTATTCGAGTCCGCCGCCGGAATTGTTCCCGGGAAAATTCGGGA
>JBNKDX010000383.1:0-698 GCA_050288485.1 Rhodomicrobiaceae bacterium
CTCCACCATGGCATGCGTGGAACTGAAAAATATCAACAAGACCTTTGGTAACGAAGAGATTCTCCCTTGTGTGAACCTGCGCATCGAGGACGGGGAGTTTGTCGTGTTTGTCGGGCCCTCCGGCTGCGGCAAATCCACCATGCTGCGGCTGATCGCGGGACTGGAAGACCCCACTGGCGGCGACATTGAAATCGATGGTCGTGTCGTCACCGAGGAATCCCCCAAGGAGCGTGGCGTCGGCATGGTGTTCCAGTCGTTCAATCTGATTCCCCACCTAACGGCGCTCGGCAACGTCGAGATGGCGCTGCTCTTTGACGACACTCCGCGGGCCGAACGCCGCCAGCGGAGCGCGGAGTTGCTGGATCAACTCGGCCTGGGAGATCGCATGGATCATCGTCCGTCTGATCTGTCCGGCGGCGAGCAACAACGAGTGGCGCTCGCACGAGCGTTGGCTAAGGGGCCGGAGCTGCTCCTCGCCGACGAGCCGACCGGCAATCTCGATCATGACAACAGCCGACAGATCTCGGAGCTGCTCACGGAACGAAATCGTCAGGGATTGAGCATCATCATGGTGACGCATGATATCGCACTCGCCCGGTCCTGCTGCTCGCGGATCGAGCGGATGGAGTACGGTCGTCTGGCTGCGGACGACAACGAGCGAGCTGGAGGAGCAGCATGACCTTCCGGGATCAGGCGAA
>JBNKDX010000384.1:0-684 GCA_050288485.1 Rhodomicrobiaceae bacterium
GACCTTTACTACACCAAGCAGATGCTGCTTGCCAACGGCGACCGCTACGAAGCGGACATTGCCAAGGCGCGCGAGCAGGATGCCAAGTTCCGGTAACTGCCCATGGAACTCAAGACCGTCATTTTTTATGTTTTTGCCCTGATCATGCTGGTTGCGGCCGTGCGCGTCATCACTGCGCGCAACCCGGTTCACGCAGTGCTTTTCCTGGTTCTGGCGTTCTTCAATGCCGGCGGGTTGTGGCTTACGCTGGAGGCCGAGTTTCTCGCCATCGCCCTTGTCATGGTCTATGTCGGCGCCGTCATGGTGCTGTTCCTGTTCGTGGTCATGATGCTCGATATCGACGCCAAGCGGCTTCGGCAGGGATTCTGGTCGCATATGCCGCTGGCGGCGACCCTCGGCGTGCTGATGGCCGGGGAGATGGCACTGGTATTGTCGAGCGAGTACTTCAGTTCCGCGTCTTTCGCCGGTCAGACGATGCCCGCCGATTACAGCAACACCAAGGAATTGGGGCGGCTTCTTTTTACGGACTATGTTTATCCCTTTGAACTCGCCTCGATCATTCTGCTCGTGGCCATCATCGCGGCGGTGATGCTGACGTTGCGTCATCGCCGGGACGTCAAGCACCTCGATCCGGCAAAGCAGATTGCCGTCAAGCACACGGATCGCCTTCGGGTCATCCAGATG
>JBNKDX010000385.1:0-635 GCA_050288485.1 Rhodomicrobiaceae bacterium
CCAGTCGTAGGTTTCCAGGGCTTCGCGCACCCGCACCGGCAGATGCCTGGGCGCGTCTCTGTCTTTGGCCATTTTTGACAGGAAATGATCGATGAGCAGCGGGATATCCTCCCGGCGCTCCCGCAGCGGTGGAATGGTAATGGCGAAATCGTTGAGCCGGTAAAGCAGATCCTGGCGAAAGTCGCCGGATGCCACGGCGTCTTCCATGCGCCGGTTGCTGCTTACCAGCAGGCGCACATCCACATCGATGCATTTGTTGCTGCCGACTCGGGCCACCTTTTTATCCTGCAGCACCCGCAGCAGCTTGGCCTGGGATTCCAACGGCAGGTTGACCACCTCGTCCAGCAGGAGCGTGCCGCCGTGGGCGGCTTCAAATTTACCCAGCTTCTTATCCGAGGCGCCGGTGAAGGCGCCCTTTTCATGACCGAAAAGTTCGTTCTCCAGCAGTGTGTCCGGGATGGCGCCGCAATCGATGGCCACGAAAGGCTGGCCGGACCGCGGGCTGGTGTGGTGGATCGAACGTGCCACCAGTTCTTTGCCCACTCCGGTTTCCCCGAAGATGACCACCGTAAAATCCGACCGGGAGACCCGGTTCACGTCGGCGATCAACCGGGCCACTACATCGCTGGGTCCCA
>JBNKDX010000386.1:0-623 GCA_050288485.1 Rhodomicrobiaceae bacterium
GGAACGGGTTGAGCGGCTTGATGAAGATGAAGCCGGCGCCGCTTTATCTGAAGGATTACGCATCTCAAATCGAGGTCGGCAATTTTGAAGATGATCTCGGCAGGCTGAGCGACTGCGACTGGGTAGTCGAGGTCGTTGTCGAACATATGCCGATCAAGCTTGAGCTGCTCGAGAAGATTGCCCCCTGCCTGGCAAAAGGGGCCATCCTCTCGACCAATACCAGTGGGCTGTCCGTGGATGAAATGGCCATGGTGCTCCCAACCGAAGCAAGGAGAAATTTTCTTGCGACCCATTTCTTCAATCCGCCGCGCTACATGCGGCTTATGGAGATCGTTCCCTGCGAAGAAACCGACCCTGAGGTGGTGCAAACCATGGCGGACTTCATCGGCGCAAGGCTTGGCAAGGGAATCGTCCTTTCCAAAGACACGACGAATTTTATCGCCAACCGAATCGGCACCTATGCAATATACAAGGGCATCCAGCACATGATGGCGCTGGGTATGACCGTTGAAGAGGTCGACGCCGTGGCCGGTCCGGCGACGGCCAGGCCAAAGAGTGCCGCTTTCCGGACCGCCGATCTGGTCGGGCGCGATACCCTGGCCCATGTGGGCATGAATTTATAC
>JBNKDX010000387.1:0-620 GCA_050288485.1 Rhodomicrobiaceae bacterium
CCGATACGCAGACACTCTTGGGGTAACCGCGGTAATTTAAAGGCGCTGGTGTGGCGCCTTGCTTCAAGGTGAAGGCATGTACCAGGGTGTTGATGGAATCGGTGGTTATTCCGGGTTTAAGATGAGACTCTACCAGATCCAGGGTTTCGACCACGAGTCTGCCGGCGCGCCGGATGGCCTCGATATCCGCCGGAGATTTCAGCTGAATTTTGGGCTTGTCCGGGTGGAGCCGCCGCCGAGTAAAGTGATCCGCCTGCGAAGCACAGCACTTCTTGAATTTCTTGCCGCTTCCGCAGGGGCAAGGATCATTGCGACCGATTTTATTGCTGCGGATGGGTTGAGTCACCAGGATAACAGCCTTTCTTTTCAATAATATCGGCAAGCAAGCTTGCTCCATGAGACCTTTCACCTATAATGGATCGGCGCAGGACTGTCAATGGTCGGTGATCGGGAGGCGGTGATCGGTCAATTCACGATTGGTCGACTTGCCCGGAAGGATGAAATCCTATAATATACGGCAATCTTTATCTTTGATGCAGGAAAGGTAATTCTCATGAACGAAGGCAGCGAGTCCCGGGATATGGACCTGGAATGGGAGAACCGCGTATTATGCAGTGATG
>JBNKDX010000388.1:0-614 GCA_050288485.1 Rhodomicrobiaceae bacterium
GACGCGGCACGGGTGCTTCTCCACAAACTGACCGATTCCGGCGCGCGCATCGTCGTGACGACAAATATCGGGGGACTTGCTGAAGGGGCCGCCAAGCTGCTCGAAACCGGCGCGATCGACCGCCTGATCGTCTTTGACGACGCGGCCTGGGGCGCAAGCGCGGATACCGGTCCGATGCCGGCGGGCGCCGGTATCGAGCGATGGGCCGATTTCGTTGCCGGCGCAAAGCTTGCCGCGCTGCCGGCCATTGCCGGGGACGACCTCGCCTTGCTGCAATATACCGGCGGCACGACCGGCTTACCCAAAGCGGCTGCGCTCACCCATCGCAACATCTGCGCCGCCGTTGCCTCCTACGATGCCTGGTACGAGATGTGGGGCATGAACCGGGAGGAGGCGGAGAAGGTGCTGGTCTACCTGCCGCTGTTCCATATCTACGGATTGTCGGCGGTGCTGCTGCGTTCGTTTTCAGGCGGCAACGAGTGCCTGCTGCGCGCCCGCTTCGATCCGGTTGCGGCGCTCGACGAGATCGAGGCCGGCGCCAACGTGCTGCCCGGCGTCCCGACCATGTGGATTGCGATCTGCCAGACGCCGGGTTTCGAAAAACGCGACCTCTC
>JBNKDX010000389.1:0-608 GCA_050288485.1 Rhodomicrobiaceae bacterium
CTCGGCTTCGGCAACGAGAGCGCGTCCTGGTTCGCTCCACAACTCGCAATGTCCGCCCACGACGAGTTGATCGAAAGCGTTACGAATTTCATCCATATAGGCCAACAAATCGGGCGGCTCCATTCCGGGATAGCTTGACGGAAAACCGCCGCCGACGTCGATCACGTCCGCCACAACGCCCGCCTGAACGATATGTTGAGACGCAGTGTGCATCGCGTGGCTATACGCCGCCGGCGACATGGCCTGCGAACCGACATGGAACGAAATGCCGAGACGATCCGCGTACTGGCGAGCCTTACTCAAAAGACTGGGCGATTCACGCCAGGAAATGCCGAATTTCCCAGCCAGCGATATTTCGCTGTAGGTGCTGGGACACGCCATGCGCACCATCAGCGTTAAATCCTGCGCATAGCCGGTTTCCGTCAGGATTTTGTCGAGTTCGGATTCGCAATCGAGTGCGAACGTGCGCACGCCATAATCGAAATAAGCGCGGCGTATCAATTCCCGCGGCTTAATTGGATGCATGATGTGCATTTGTGCGCCGCAAAGCTCGCCTACCTGCTCCAGTTCACTGAGCGAAGCAACGTCAAAATGCTGTACCCCCGCTT
>JBNKDX010000390.1:0-599 GCA_050288485.1 Rhodomicrobiaceae bacterium
ATTTGGCGCCGCAGCCAAGGCCCGCATCTTACCACCCGTCAATTTTCCACCCAGCCCTCAGCGTCGCACGGACGCTAACGCACCGGACGTCATGTCCCAGAGCTTCAGCGTCTTGTCCACGCTGCCGGAAACGGCGGTACGGCCGTCAGGGGAGATCGCCACCACGGTAATCCCGCCCGCGTGCCCCTTGAAGGTCCCCAGTTCCCTGCCCGTGGCGGCGTCCCAGAGCTTCAGCGCCGCATAGCCGCCCGAAAGAATGGCGCGCGCGTTGGGGGAAAAGGCCACCGGGCTGAAATCGCGCGTCTCCGCCGGGAAGACGCGAAGCTCCTCGCCGGTGACAATATCCCAAAGCCTCACGGTCTTATCAGTGCTGCTGGACAGGGCGGTGCGCCCGTCGGGCGAAAAAGCGGCTGCGCTTATCCAGTCCGCATGGCCACGGAAAACGTGAAGCTCCTCGCCGGTGGCGACGTCCCACAGCCGCAGCGTTTTGTCGCGGCTGCCGGAAAGCGCCGTCAGCCCGTCCGGCGAAAAGGCGACCGCGTGGACCTCGCCCGTGTGCCCATTGAAAGTGCGAAGCGCGTCACCCCCGGCGACATCCC
>JBNKDX010000391.1:0-595 GCA_050288485.1 Rhodomicrobiaceae bacterium
AGGTCCAGGTCTGCGGCGCGGCAAAGCTGCTGCCGGTATTCAGGCGCACGTCCAGTTCATTGCCGTTGGCGCCTGGTGTCACGCGGTCGGGCAGGCCGTCGCCGTTGACGTCCATCAAATCGGCAGTCGTGGCCCCGGTGGTGTCGGTGTTGCGGATACGGCTGGCCGAGACATCCCCGCTCCAACTCTGAGAAGAGCTTGAAAAACTGCTGTCGGTGGGAAAATAGACCGACAGGCCGCCATCGGCGGTTTTGACCACACGATCCGGCAGACCGTCGCCGTTCATATCGCTCAGGTCGTGGGTGGTCTGCGTGGAATTGTCGGTATTTTTGACCGTGTAACGAATGTTGTTGCCGCCCGGCAGATTCCAGGTGGTTTCCGACGCAAAACCGCTGCCCGTATTCAGGCGCACAGCCAGACTGCTGCCGCTGCTCTCTACCCGGTCCAGCAGGCCGTCGCCGTTGATGTCCATCAGATCGGAAGTGGTAGTTGAGTACGTGTCTTCATCGTCTGTGGTGCGGATGCGGCTGGTGTCGCTGTCGCCGGTCCAGGCTTGCGGGGTGTCGGGGAAATAAATGTACGGGCCGTCAGGCGT
>JBNKDX010000392.1:0-594 GCA_050288485.1 Rhodomicrobiaceae bacterium
GCCGGTCAGTCGGCCCCCATTGGCCAACCTCAGAGGCACCAGGTGGAGCAGCAGGTAGCTGGTACAGCTGCAGCTGCGGCTGGAGCAGTGGCTGCTGTCAGGCGACGAACGCCTGTTGCTGCTGCGGCGGTCGAGGTATGGGCGCCAGAGGAGGATGGCGGGCACCGGACCACAGCTGAATGGTGCCCGTCCAAGGGTTGTAGACGGTGGGCCAGCCTCCGGGTGGGAGACTCGCGGTCTTGGCGCCTCCAGTCTGCGGCTGTGGCCGCTGCTGCTGCTGCTGCTGCTGCTGCTGCTGGGAGCCGGTGCCGCCCCCACCGCCCCCGGTGCCGCCACTGCCACTGCCACCCCCACCGCCGCGTTTGCTGCGGCGGTTGGATTTGGAGCTGGTGTCGTTCCCAGTGTTCGGTGGTGGTGGCTTGGTGGTGGCAGCGAGCGCAGCGGCCGGTGATGAGGGGCGGCTTCCCAAGGTGAGCTCCTCCAAGGACAGATCGTCCTTCACCTGCAGGAAAGTGGGGAAGGGGCGTGCGCGCCGTAGTAGAGCGCCGACGTGCATGAAGCGCTCATTGAGGCCGCGAAGAACGTTGAGGGCGA
>JBNKDX010000393.1:0-591 GCA_050288485.1 Rhodomicrobiaceae bacterium
TTTGCGAGCCCAGTAATGCGCCGTCGCGCACGCCTCCATGCCGATCAGGCAGGGCGGCAGTTTGCGGAAGAATTCGATCATCTGCGTGCGGCGGAGCTGCCGTTTGACGACAACCTTGCCCTCGGCATCGACGCCGTGCGCCTGGAATACGGCCTTGGCGAGATCAAAACCGATCATGGTAGCCTGCATGTGGACGATCCCCTCATGTGATTCGTTCTTCAACGATCACCCTATGGCGCCAGGGATGCCGGGAGCGGGCGTCGTCCACCTCATCAATTTTGCGCGCCGATTGACAGACTGGTGCGAGCTGCTTATCAAAGGCGATAGGCTGGACGGTCTGATCGGTGCCGCCGACGCAGCGCGGAGGCGCCTCCAAGAAGATCCGCCATCGCGATACCTCCTTTATGTCGATCAGGGCGAGGAACTCTATACCCGAGCGGGGCGTGACCCAGGGCGCGATGGAACCCGTCAGGAAACACTGCGGCAAAGAGAGGCCCGGCATTTTTTCCGAATTGCTGGCCGAAGCCGCAGCCCATCCCCGCCTCATTGTGATGATGAGCGCGCGATCAGGTTTCCTTGGCCGCCTGCAGG
>JBNKDX010000394.1:0-589 GCA_050288485.1 Rhodomicrobiaceae bacterium
GGCTGGAAGGGCGATATAAGCGCAATAAAGCGCTGGGTGGTCTATATCAGCTCCGCGCTTTGTGTCATGTCATCGACATGCACCAGCTTACGAAAGATCCGGTTGTTATCGTCGGATTGAGGCCAACAGCATCTTCGCCAGTTCGTGATCTTACGACTGCTGAATTGCTGAGATATTTGGACTATTGTACTGAAATGCTCTCACTCATCGGCAAATTGGCTGCACTGTATGTACAATATTTCCCTGATGCCCATGTTACAAGCGCGGTCAATGATGTAGAAGAGCTTACCACTGACCTCAGCCGGAAGATCTGGCAGAAGATTATACTGGTGCAGCAATCAGAACCAGCATAGGGACAACATTTAGGAATGCCAACCTACCCTTCCGATCCACTAGCCCATGCGCAGGCGCTCATTAAATGCCCGAGCGTAACGCCTGATCAGGCGGGCGCGCTCGACTATCTGGAAACGGTGCTGACTCAGGCGGGGTTCAATTGCCAGCGCCTGCCATACGAATGCGCCGAGTCGCCACGTGTCGATAACCTCTACGCCCGGATCGGAAGCGGCTCCCCCCATCTGTGTTTTGCCGG
>JBNKDX010000395.1:0-589 GCA_050288485.1 Rhodomicrobiaceae bacterium
CTATATCAGGCGCCACAAGATCAAATCGTTGCTTTGCGCTCCGCTTCTAAGCCGCGGTGTGCTGGTCGGGATGGCGTACCTTGAAAACAACCTGACTGCCGCCGCCTTCACGCCGGAGCGGGTTCGCCTGCTGGAAATGCTTCTCTCGCAGGCAGCTATCTCGCTGGAGAACGCGCGGACCTATCAGGCGCTGCAGGCGAGTGAGGCGAAGTATCGCCGTTTGGTGGATACGGCGAGTGAAGGCGTCCTGGTCATTGACCCTGAGGGAACGATAATTTTCGTCAACGCCAGGATGGCCGAAATGCTGGGCTTTACAGCCGAAGAAATGCTTGGCCGTCCCTTTACCAGCTTCATGTTCGAGGAGGATATACCCGATCACCAGCATAAGATTGACAACCGCCGCCACGGAATACCCGAGCAGTACGAGCGCCGATTCCGCCACAGAAACAGCGGGACGGTATGGGCCTTAGCGTCCGCCACGCCGATGTTCGACGACGAACAGAATTTCCAAGGCTCGTTTGCGATGTTCAGTGATATCACCGAGCGAAAACAGGCGGAACAGAACCTGTTTCTATTGAATTTCGCCTTG
>JBNKDX010000396.1:0-575 GCA_050288485.1 Rhodomicrobiaceae bacterium
TTGCATTTTAACTTTGCGATGCGCCTGCTGAGCGGCGGCTTGATGGGCTCGGCGCCACCCTGACCATGCGATGACGTGGGCGGGCAGAATTCGGCGTTGAGCCAGTTTTGTAGCGATCCTGCGAATTTCCTGAATGGACCAGCGGATCAGGCTCGCGTTTTCCGGCGTGTCCGAACCATTTTTGGGGGTGGCACGGCGTTGGCCCGGCAGCGGATAGCGGCCATCATGGCGAAGGCCAGCATCACCAGCGAAACATGCCGATGCCAACCATGCCAAGATCGCGTTTCATTGTGATCGAGACCGAGTTCGTTCTTGGCGGTCTCGAAACTGTCCTCGATGGCCCAGCGACAACCTTCCACCTTAACGAGCGTTTCGATGGCCGTTCCGGCTGGACACCAGGTAGAAAAGAAGGCCAGATCGCCATCAGCGATCGTGCGCCGGATTAAAAGCCCGCGCGTCCAGACCCCGGAGAAGGTATCATTATAATCTCCGGCATCGAGATCGGCCAATTCGAGATAGGCCCAGTCATAAAGGCGCGGCCCCTTCGTTCCTTCGCCCGCCGACAAGCGCTTCCA
>JBNKDX010000397.1:0-571 GCA_050288485.1 Rhodomicrobiaceae bacterium
GAGCCCAACCAGATCGGCGGTCCGGAAAGCGGCGCTTTTGGGTCTGGCGGTCGCCGGACCGGCTACGGCATCGACCTCTTCAACGGTCATGCCGAGTTCCGTCATGTGCTGGATGCCCTTGTAGATTGCATAAGTGCCGATTCGATTGGCGATGAAATTCGTCGTGTCTTTGGAAATGACAATTCCCTTACCAAGGCGTGCGGCGATGAAGTCCGCCATGGCCTGCATCACCTCGGGGTCGGTTTCTTCACAGGGGACGATCTCCATCAGCCGCATGTAGCGCGGCGGATTGAAGAAATGAGTCGCGAAAAAATTTCTCCTTACTTCCGGTGGAAGCACCATGGCCATTTCATTCACGGACAGTCCACTGGTATTGGTGGAGAGGATTGCTCCTTTCGCCAGGCAGGGGGCAATGCTTTCGAGCAGTTCAAGCTTGATCGGCATGTGTTCAACAACGACCTCGATCACCCAGTCACAGATGTTCAGCTTGCCCAGATCGTCTTCAAAATTGCCGACCTTGATTTGAGAGGCATAGTCCTTAAGGTAAAACGGCGCCGGCTTCATCTTCATC
>JBNKDX010000398.1:0-570 GCA_050288485.1 Rhodomicrobiaceae bacterium
TTACCACAATAGAATCATCGGAGAGCTTACGCATGCCAGCGCTTTTGCATTTGCCGGTAGGGACGCGGAGAGTCATTTTATCTTTTTCAAAGTTGATAACGAACAACTCTAGTTTGCATCCAGCGATTTCCTGCTCTTCGATATCGATGATGCGTCCCACGCCATGAGTGGGATACACCACATATTCATTCTTTTGGAAACCGTTGCGCTGTATTGATTTCTTTTTCGCAGCCATACTCAATCTCACGTTTCTCCCCGGCGCGTTTACCGGAAAATATTCTTCTGACCACGTCGTTCCCGCCAAAGTCGACGAAGCAATACACACCGGGCCAGCGGCGCCCTGCCACTCCCAGTCCACTCTGATGAAGCCCTCTTGCCCCCAGCGGTGCAGTCATCCGCCCACATGAAGCCGTGTTGCGTTTCAGCTTATTCAAAGGCTAGGCTCACTCCTCCGAGCCACCGGAAGATACCAACGCCTAAGCTGAATTTTTAAGAGGAAATGTATCCCCGTGTGCGGATCACTCCGCACATTTGCAACTTGCCATGTGTTCTATGGGAGGAGATATTACC
>JBNKDX010000399.1:0-569 GCA_050288485.1 Rhodomicrobiaceae bacterium
CGTCATCGCACAACTCCTGAAGCTGACTGTACTGATCGTAAATGCAGCGTACCTGATAGAGCAGGCTTTGCGCCTTGCGCTGCTTTCGGCTGTCCGGCATGTCGTCGATGACGCCTTTCGCGACCGCCCATGCCGACGGCGAGTCCCAGGTGTCGGCGACCGCGCCCATGGAGATGTCGTTTGTGAGGCGGTAAAGGTCGTACCAGATCGACAGGGCTTTCACCTGCAGATTATGCATTTTCCGTGCGATCACATCCGTTCCGTAAGCTTCGGCTTTGGTCCAGTCTGTCATTGCGTAAAACTCCCACCATTATTGTTGGCGTCGCCGGGTGAGGGCGTTGCCATTAGGTAGCTGTTGCCGGGAATATGCGGAAAACCGCGAAAGTTCAGGCCATTTGCGAATTTCGCTTTGCAGGTGCTGAAGGTTTTGTCGCAGCCTGCTGTGATAATGAAGCCGTCGCCTGCGGTGATAAGTGACGCCATAGAGCGCCACAACTCGAAGTAAGCGGTCTCGCCGCTCTGTGTGTGATGTTTGACCTCCATAACGGAGCTGGTGTTTGCGCCGCTGG
>JBNKDX010000400.1:0-562 GCA_050288485.1 Rhodomicrobiaceae bacterium
CATGAACTTTTAGGGCACGTACGAGCGTCCATCAGGCAGAAGCATGATGAGAGTCTCCGGGATTATGTGAAACACTTCTGCAATGCCAGAAACATCATCCCGTACATGCAGGACATCGAGATCATCAATGCCTTCCGTGATAGGATCAGCGACATCAAGACTGTGGAGGAGATCGCCATGAAGAAGCCCAAGACGGTGGCCGATCTGCTCACAGTCATGGACACATGCATCGAGGCTTTTGAAGCCCGATCTCAACTTCTTGAGTCTCATGGCAAGGGGCCCGTGAAGAAGAAGCAGGACGACCGAGAAGTCGACATGACTGATCAGGAAGATCACAACGATCGCGAAGACCGCAGATACCGTGAAAACTGTAAGCAGTAGTCCTCAGATCAGAAGGAGAAGAGACCCTTTTGACGCCCCGATGGTGCTGAAAAGTGGTGTGAGATACATTGTACCGATGAACATGATCTAAAAGAGTGCAAAACTTTTCTGGATCGCAAAAGGATGCCACCACCAGCAGCGCCGACACCTCAAGATCCCTGTTGGGGAGAGCATCGCCGAG
>JBNKDX010000401.1:0-561 GCA_050288485.1 Rhodomicrobiaceae bacterium
ATTGTTTAGAACGATTTGGTTTGGGGCAGGCGTTTTCAGCTGCGTTTGTTACCTTTAAGGATGCCGCTTGCCATGGATATGCTTCTTTTACCAAAACTTTCGAGTTGTTCAGCGAGTTCGGTGAGGGATTTTTCCTGGCGCATGTTCACCGCCTTGATGATAATGGGCAGATTGACCCCGGAGATCACTTCGATGCGGCCATCTTCCAGAAAAGAGTAACTCAGGTTGGAAGGGGTCCCGCCGAACATGTCGGTGAGTATCAGCACGCCGCTGTCCGCTTTGAGCTTTTTGATACCGTTTTCGAGTTTGTGACGCAGATCCCCGGCATTTTCGCTCAGATCAATGGAGATGGCATCCAATGCATCAGGCCGTTTACCGAGAATAAATTCCGTACAGTCAATTAGCGCATCACCCAGTTGCCGGTGTGTGACGATCAAAATCCCGATCATTATTGGTTTAGATTCCTATTTTGAACACGGTGACGTGTTAAATAAAATACAAATACCGACCTACAACAGAGGGGTTAAGACACAAAATATACCAATCGTCAAGTCTGGTTTT
>JBNKDX010000402.1:0-554 GCA_050288485.1 Rhodomicrobiaceae bacterium
GATCATCTCCACCCTCTCCTCAAGCTCAGCGTCCTGTGCCTCCACGTGGTGCTCAAGGTGTACAATCCCATGGGTACAAGTCTCCACCTCCTCACGGTGATGTTGAGCAGGATGCAGGTGTAGTTCCATCCATGCTCGGTGTCACTAAGGCGATGGTTAACCTCCTGTAGCTCATGATCCTGCTCTGAAGGTGGACATGCACTGCTGCGGAGGATGGCATTCTCATGCCTCAGCCTTTCGAGCTCGCGTGAAGTAGCGGTGGCGTGCTCGTCGTATGCTATTAGATGCATATGCTGCTGCATGCCGGTGCTAGTCATGTTGTGCTGGAGGTTGAATAGGTACTGCGCGTACCTAGCCACCGAAATCATCCTGATGTGGAAGTGAGGGCCCTCGAGGTCAGACACGGCCTCAAGGCGCTGCTGCCATACGGTGTTCTCCAGATTCAGAATCAGGAGAAGCGCGATAGGCAGTGCTGCAGTAGTGGCATGGCGGTCCTCGCACAGGGAGGTGAGAGCGATGTGCGCCATCATCTCAATGCTGGTGTCGGGCTTGCT
>JBNKDX010000403.1:0-552 GCA_050288485.1 Rhodomicrobiaceae bacterium
TCGCAGTTGAAATGGACGATTTTGACCGCATTTTAGCGGGTGCTGCGGTAGAAAAGAGCCCAGGCCATGGCCACGCAAATTGTGGCAAAGAGCAGCAGCAGGACCACGGGCGTCGCAACGGCGCGCAGGTCACCGCCGCGGACCAGCAGTTCCAGGAAAGCATTTTGGGCCCATGCCAGGGGCGAGATGGTGCTGATCTTCTGCATCGGCAGGGGCATGGCGTAGACCGGGACCATGATGCCGCCCAGGGCGGCGGCGATCACGATGGAGATGGGTCCGAACATGGAGGCCTGTTCGTAGCTTTTCACCAGCGTGCCCAGCAAGATGCCGTAGCCGACCGCGGCCAGGGCGGCGCTGTCCAGGGGCGCCCCGGCGTCGAGGGCGAGGATTTCTTCCGCCAGATTGAGGATGTAGCGCCCGTCGCCGTCGGCCATGGCGATGAGGGCGGCACGGGCCTCGGCGGTGAGCGGCAGCGCGCGCCCGGTCTCCGCCTCGGCCCGGCCGAGCAGCAGCTCGAGGGCCGGCGCCTCAAGCCGCCTCAGGACGAAGACC
>JBNKDX010000404.1:0-551 GCA_050288485.1 Rhodomicrobiaceae bacterium
GGAAAGTTCGGAACGCAAAATGCGTGCTCGCGCTGTGGTCGCCGAACGCAGGCGCATCGCACAACGTCACTTTCGAATGCCAGCTCGCGGCCAACGCCGAGACGCTGGCGCTTCTGGTAATCAACGCGTATCCGCTGCGCCAGGGGTGGGATCGCTTCCTCTGGCTTGACCTAAATGATTTTGAGGCGCAGAAGGCGGAAATCCTCAGCCGTTTACCGCCACCGAGCCGTCAACGCAAGCTCGCCGCTATCCCTGACGACGAGCGCATCTCACTCGCCGCGCTGCCTACCGGCGCTACCACCTTCATCGGCCGCGAGGATGAGCTGGCGCGGCTGGCCACCGCCTGGGCCTCGACCGCGCCTAGCGCCGATCCCAACACCAAAACCAACGTATTCCTCCTGCACGCCATCGGCGGGGCGGGGAAATCGGCCTTGATGCGCCAGTTCCTCGACACCCTCGCCGACCGCCAGTTCGAGGGCGCAGCGAAAGTCTACGCCTGGTCGGCCTATTCTCAAGGGGCGGGCGACAACCGCTCCGCCAGCGCCGACGAA
>JBNKDX010000405.1:0-550 GCA_050288485.1 Rhodomicrobiaceae bacterium
CCGCATCAGTCATTGCCCGTCCCGGCAAGGTTCATGCGGATGGCGACCGATCGCCCGTGCGCGGAAAGCCCCTCCGCCTCGGCCAGCGCGATCGCCGCCGGCCCAAGCTGGCGCAATTGCTCGGGACCGAGCCTCAGAATCGAGGTGCGCTTCACGAAATCGAGCACCGACAAGCCGGAGGAAAACCGGGCCGAGCGGGCGGTCGGCAGCACATGGTTGGAGCCGCCGACATAGTCGCCGATGGCCTCAGGAGTGTGGTGGCCGAGAAAGATGGCTCCGGCATGCCTGATCTGGGGCACCAGCGCCTCGGGATCGTCTACGGCGAGTTCGAGATGTTCGGGGGCCATGCGATTGGCGATTTCAATGGCTTCTGGAAGGTTGCTGACCGTGATGACCGCGCCATAGCGGTCCCAGCCCTCGCGGGTGAGATCGGCGCGCGGCAGCAGCGCGAGCTGGCGTTCGACTTCGGCAAGAATGGCGTCCGCCTGTTCGTCATCGAGCACGATTGCAACCGACTGGGCCCCTGCCCCGTGTTCGGCCTGGGCGAGAA
>JBNKDX010000406.1:0-547 GCA_050288485.1 Rhodomicrobiaceae bacterium
GGTCTCGTCCGCCCAGTGAATTTCAGCCTTTTCCGCCTTGGCGCGAGCCGCAATCCCGGGATACTCATCGTCGATCCACGCCCGCACATCGGCTTCGGAACGTTCGGTTGCCCGCCGGACGGGACGCTGCGCCGTGAAGCCCCAGGCGCGCAGATAGCGGCCGATCGACGACAGCGACAGGCGTTTACAAGTCTTGCGCTCAATCAGGTCACGCACCGCTTCCCGGGTCCATAAAGCGAACGTTTATCGTGAGCGACAAGCGCTCACTCTGGCGAAAGGCAGCTTCAATTGATCCGGACAGCGATCGGCGATCAGCTTCCGGATCATCACTTCCTCATCACGCTGAAGCGCCTTCTGCTCGCCCGGCAGTCGTCTGCGTTCGCCGCCAACGAGCGCTGCCGCGCCGCCCTCTTTCTCCGCCTTGACACATTCGCCGACAAACCGGCGGGTGACGCCCGCCGCCGCGGCCGCCTCGATCCGCGTGCGGCCGGACTTCACCAAGTTGACCGCAATCCGCCGCGCCTCGGCCTGCGCCGATGCGTCGAGT
>JBNKDX010000407.1:0-546 GCA_050288485.1 Rhodomicrobiaceae bacterium
AAGGGAGAATTTGCCGAGGACCAGCACGAATTGATTGCGCCAGCGGTTGAAGTGGTTGGAGTCAATGTCAAGGACGATGTGGACGAGGCTCCGGATGTTGTTGACGACGACGGCCTGGGCGTGAAGGTTGAGGAGGGCGGTGGTCTCCTGGAGCAGCAGGGCCGAGTGAACGCCAGCCGGACCTCCTCCAGGTGAGGCCAACCCGCCCGCAGAGGACTCCACGGGAGTGAAGGGTTGTAGGGCGGCGGCGGCTGCGACGGCGCGCCCCCGTTCCCTGTCCGCGCGGGCGATGGCGGTGTCGTGGGCTTTGGAGGCATTGGCGGCCTCCTCTTCAGCCTGGGCGAGGCGAGCGAGGGCCGCATCGTAGGCCTCCTGCCGTTCCTTGGCAGCATCGTTGGCCTTCTCCTTGGCCAGGCGCGCGGCGATCTCCTGCTGCTGGAGGTCGGTGAGGACGGCAGAGGCGGATGGGTCGGAGGGCAGTACGGCGGCAGTAGCAGCCGCGTCCCGATCGGCGGCCTCGGTGTCGGAGGCGCCGGTAGGAGGGGG
>JBNKDX010000408.1:0-544 GCA_050288485.1 Rhodomicrobiaceae bacterium
CCGCAAGCTGCGCTTTCGAACTCCGCCAAATTGCACTATATGCCGGGGAGCTTGGTATGCGGGGCGCCATGGATCACGGCAATTACCCAGACAGCTACATTGCGGATATTTTGCGGAAGGCGCGGAGCTTCGCGATCGTTGGCGCCAGCGCGAACACGGCGCGGCCCTCCTATACCGTCCTGCAATACCTGCTCGCCCAGGACTACCGGGTGTTCCCCATCAATCCGGGGCTCGCGGGCGGCGGAATCCTGGGCCAGAAGGTGTTCGCCAGCGTCGCCGCGCTTGAGGAGCCGGTGGATGTGGTGGATATCTTCCGCAACTCCGGGGCGGCGGCCGGCATCGTCAAGGAGGCGCTGGAGCATAAAGACCGGCTTGGCGTCGAGGCGATCTGGATGCAGCTTGGCGTGCGCAACGATGGGGCTGCGAGGCTCGCGGAAGAGGCCGGGCTCAGGGTGGTGATGGACCGCTGTCCGAAGATCGAATACGGGCGGCTTATCGGCGAAGCAGGCTGAGCCGGCGTCAACAACAGGCTGATTTCGAGCAA
>JBNKDX010000409.1:0-540 GCA_050288485.1 Rhodomicrobiaceae bacterium
GCTATTGCATCGTGGCGGATGCGCGCCTCGCCCCGGCCGATCTGGTGAAGCATCTCGGACGCCAGGGCAGCGTGGCGCTGAAGCTGCGCATGCGGCTTGGCGATCCGGCGCGCGAGGTGGAGCTGCATCTAGGCAAGGATTTCGAGATATCCCCGCGCCAGATGGGGACGCTGAAGGCGCTGCCGGGTGTGCTGGAGGTGGTGGTGGGGTGAGGCAGTGGGATTTTCGCGATGTGGCCCCGTCTTCGCGAAGTTTGCCGCATTGGGCCGTCGGGGCCCGCGGCCAAGCGGGCAAACACGTCGGCGCGGATGCGCCGATGCCAGAGTAACACATGGTCGGGGCGGAGGAATGGTGCCCGGTCGAACAAAGGAATGCCATTTGGGTTGGGGTTGGACAGCAGGCGGCGTGCCGGATCGGCTTATGAAAAAGATGCCGTCCATGTAGGATCATCGCGAGGGAGCAAACCTTGACGGCTTCGCCCATCCTGGCTGACGCGACGGCCCGTCTCCAGACGGTTTTCGGCTTTCCGTCCTTCCGCAG
>JBNKDX010000410.1:0-539 GCA_050288485.1 Rhodomicrobiaceae bacterium
TGCACTTCATATTATATGAAGGTTTTTATGCGCTAGCTCTGGTGGTATCGGTTGCCGTTGCACGGTTTCACTATTTCTAAGACAAGGAATTAGCTGATCGCCTTCAACATTGGCGAAGAGCGACGCGATGTGAAATGCCCTCTCAGGAAGCAGGCGTAGTTGCTTGTGGCAACCAGCGCCAGATCTTTGAGAAGCTAGCAGAATGATCGATAACTAAACAGAAATCCCCCAAACGGGCCTTAAGCGCGTTGGTTTTCGGTCGTTGTTATGTGCCGCTGCGCTTGCGGCAAAAGCAAAACGATAGACGGGAGCACATGAGGCAAGGACAACAAAACAGACGTGGCCGCGGTCGTAGTAATAGCAATAGTAATAGCAGTAATCATAATAACGGCCGTAAACAGCAGAATTCGTTGTCTCGTAACTACGAGTCTAACGGTCCGGATGTGAAAATCCGGGGCTCTGCCACTCAAATCGCTGAAAAATACATGACGCTGGCCCGTGACGCTTCCTCGGCAGGCGATATCGTCATGGCGGAGAAT
>JBNKDX010000411.1:0-538 GCA_050288485.1 Rhodomicrobiaceae bacterium
GGGCGGTACGGCAATCGATTTTTCGCACAAGACCGAGTGTTGCGGAGCCTACCAGACGGTCGATAGGCCCGAGATCGTTGCCGATCGCACCTACCAGATACTCACGGCGGCTATCGAGCAGGGCGCGGAGATGATCGCAGTCAGTTGTCCGCTCTGCGCATTCAACCTCGATCATCGCCAGAAGGCGACCCGGGAAATTTATCCGGATTTCGAGGGCATTCCGGTCGTCTACTTCACGCAACTGATGGCCATGGCTTTCGGTTGCGACGAGTCGGTGCTGAAGCTGGACCTCCATCATGTGTCGCCGCGTCCGCCGTTGGCGCGAGTCGGACTTCTTTGAGGAGGGTGGCGATGTTTTTCGGCGATCTCAAGGAAGCTCACGGCAAGGTGGTGATCAACCGCAACTGGTGCAAGGGCTGCGGCTATTGCGTTCAGTACTGCCCGACCAACGTGCTGGAAATGTCCTCGGGCTACAACCCGAAGGGTTACCACCCGCCAGAGATCAAGTCGGCGGATAACTGCCGCAACTGCAAGTTCT
>JBNKDX010000412.1:0-535 GCA_050288485.1 Rhodomicrobiaceae bacterium
AATTTGAATTCTATCTGGAATGTGTCTATCAAAGCAGCAAGGTGTTTCGTGGCGGCGGACCTTTCTTAGACTTATTAGAACTATCTCCGCGAGAGGCAAAAAAAGATCCGAGGTTGAAAGAATCCGGGCATTTGATTGGATTTAAATTTTCCTGATTACCCCGATGTCCCCTCCAGAACGCGCCAACGCGGCGCCATATAAGGCAAAACGGCAATTCGAGGTAACAGGGGCAAAGGTCCGGGCAGTCACGCTGCGGCAGGCGCCCGGAATGACGTCGATTTCGCGGCTCATGGCTGGCCTATGCGATCCCCTGCCAACGCTTCGCCGATGCCCTCGCGGATGCCTGCGCACGGCTCGGGGTCGATGTGGTTTGCTATTCCTTCATCGTAACGGACTTGCACCGTCTACTCCTTGCCGGTCTCCCGGCGCACGCCGCGCCCGACCCTGGGAGCGAAGCTGCGCATCACCTCGGTCGCCCACACCTCGCCGCCAGCCAATTCCGAGCAACAGGTCAATCTCAGCGCCGCTGGCCGAG
>JBNKDX010000413.1:0-534 GCA_050288485.1 Rhodomicrobiaceae bacterium
GGGGCGCAAAACGGAGAGGGAAGCACAGGGAGCTCGTCTAGGGCCTCACTGGGGCTCAAGCGGCATCGAGGAGGACAGGCAACGATGGGGAAGGCTCGGTGGTGTCGGCGCTCGGTGAGAGGGAGGCTAGAGCTCGGAGAGAGGGAAATGAGAGCGGGGAGAGGTGCGGTGAAGCTCAGAGAGATTGCTCGCCCTTTATAGGAGTCGGGGGAGCGCCGGGGAGAGGTGGCCGGGGCGGTTAACGCCGGGATTAATGTCCTTAACGACATTGAAGACGGCCGGCTTGATGAGAGGTTAAGGAGGGGAATTAACGGAGGGGAAATGAAGGCGAGGTGATAAAGGTTCGAAAGCACCCGAGGCGCGGAGCGGAGCGGCGCTTGGTGACCGGGAATCGGGGGCGGCGCGGGCGAGCTCGGGCGGCCGGAGGTGGGGGATGAATCTGACATCCGGGGCCCACTTGTCAGAGAAATGCGGGGGAGGCGGCCGGCTCGGGAAGGCGCGAACTGAAGAGGAAAACGGCTTCTGCAAAATACG
>JBNKDX010000414.1:0-533 GCA_050288485.1 Rhodomicrobiaceae bacterium
AATCGGTTACGCACTGCTGTTCCGCATCGCCAGTGGCGAAATGCTCGGCAAGGACCAACCGGTCATCCTGCAAATGCTCGAACTACCCATGGACAAGGCCCAGCAGGCCCTGAAGGGCGTGATGATGGAACTGGAAGACTGCGCCTTCCCGCTGCTGGCTGGCATGATCGGTACATCCGACCCGAAGGTCGCCTTCAAGGATGTGCAGCAGGCCCTGCTGGTCGGCGCCAAGCCGCGCGGCCCGGGCATGGAGCGCAAGGATCTGCTGCTCGAAAACGCCAAGATCTTCACCGAGCAGGGCAAGGCGATCGACGAAGTCGCGGCCCGCGACCTGAAGCTGATCGTCGTCGGCAACCCGGCCAACACCAACGCGCTGATCACCATGAACACCGCGAAGAGCCTGCCGCAGACCGCCTTCACCTCGATGATGCGCCTCGACCACAACCGCGCCGTTTCGCAACTGGCGGCACGCACCGGCGCCGCGGTCACCGACATCGAGAAGATGGTCGTCTGGGGCAACCATTCGCCGACCA
>JBNKDX010000415.1:0-531 GCA_050288485.1 Rhodomicrobiaceae bacterium
GCTGGTCACGGCCTGGCAGCCCAGCACAGCGGGGCAACCGGCCTATGCAGCCTGCTGCAGCGTGCGCACGCCGCGCGCGCCGCCGGCGCGGTGGTGTGCTCACCGACGGCTCGGCGGTGGCTTGACGGCGGCACGGTGTTGCCGGAGATTGCAAAGGGGTCACGGGGAAGGTGCCGGGCAAGGAGGAGAGGGCAGGGCACACCGGAACGGCAGATCGACGGTGAGGCGGTGCAAACGGCGTCGGGCGGTGGCGTTTGTCGGCGGGGAGGGGGCTCCGGTGGTCGCTGGCGGGGGTGATGAAGTCCTGCAGCTCACAAGAGGCGAGGGAGTGAGGGATTTGCAAGAAATTTTGGGGATTGGTAGCTCGGGGAGGAGCTCACCGGGGAGTGGCGGACGGCGGCGGTGCTCGGCCAGAATCCGCGAGGGAGAGGGGGCTGCTGGTGGCTGGAGGCAGCGGTCCGGGTGCGGGGAGCGGTGGGAGGCTCGGGCGCTCGAGAGGAGGGGTCGGAGAGGAGTGGAGACGGGAGGATG
>JBNKDX010000416.1:0-530 GCA_050288485.1 Rhodomicrobiaceae bacterium
CCCGAAGGCGTTCTAATGCGCATCGCCGAATTCGCTGCCCATACATCAACGGAAATGGAACCATGACCAAAGAACACCTCTACCTCTTCGACACGACCCTGCGCGATGGCGCGCAGACGCAAGGCGTCAACATGTCGCTTTCCGATAAGCTGGTCATCGCGCGCGCGCTCGATGATCTCGGCGTTGACTACATTGAGGGCGGATACCCCGGCGCGAACCCTACCGATACGGCGTTCTTCAGCGAAAAACGCGGCCTTTCCAACGCGCGGATGGTGGCTTTCGGCATGACGAAGCGCGCCGGGCGCTCGGTGTCGAACGATGCGGGTTTTGCCGAACTTCTGAAGGCGGAGGCCGACGCCGTGTGTCTCGTGGGAAAAACCTGGGATTATCACGTGCAGGTGGCGCTCGGCATCTCGAATGAGGAAAACCTGGATGCCATCGGGGAATCCGTGCGCGCTGTGCTCGATACAGGCCGCGAAGCGCTAGTGGACGCGGAACATTTCTTCGACGGCTACAAGGCCAACCGCGAT
>JBNKDX010000417.1:0-529 GCA_050288485.1 Rhodomicrobiaceae bacterium
CGTGGCCTGCTTGCATAAATGTCTGCTATAAGCCGGTGAGCAGAGTAGTTGGTGGGGTCGCTGCGTAGTGATTTGGCTGCTTCTCTTATGGCCTTCTCCTGAAATGAGAGATCGATGTAAATTCTGCCTAAGGCGGCGCTTCTGGCGGCCAGGTCTTCATCCAGAAGCAACCGGGAGCGGTAGACTGCGCGGTTGTCATTGCGTTTGATGGATTCTTGCAGATCCTTCAATGCATCTCCGGGCCGGTTGAGGGTTTGCTTTCGGATGGCGTCGTAAAACCACGGTGTGGGGTCCTTGGGATCCAAAACCTTAGCGATTTCCAGCTGTGCTTCGTCCAGCGGTCCGCGCTTTTCGTCGAAATAGGCTTTCCCAAGGTAGCTGCGCATCAGGGCGTTGAGCGGATCGAGGCCCACTGCGATTTCGATCTCTGCACGGCCGTCATCCAAGTCGCCGTCCCGGATTTTCGCCAGACCCAGCCCCAGGCGCGGCAGCGGAGCGGCAGAGTCCAGGGCGATGGCTTTTTCGAAGG
>JBNKDX010000418.1:0-529 GCA_050288485.1 Rhodomicrobiaceae bacterium
GGGATCGTCGTCGAGGCAGGCCTGCAGTCCCCCGTTGTTGATCAGGCAACGCACCGTCGGATCGCGGTAGTCGGCCTCGGTCTTGAACTCGCCGCCGAACTGGGTCTCGGGGTAGAAGTTGAAGACCGGCGTGTAGTACTCGCCGCGGTATTTCACCAGCAGCGGGTGGTCGTTGGCGATGAACTCGGCGAACAGCGACAGGCCGAACAGAAGCGCGAAGATGACCAGCGACCAGTAGGCGCGCTTGTTGGCGCGGAAGTTGCGCCAGCGGCGGCGGTTGAGAGCGGAAAGGGCCAAGGCGTCAGGTCTCCCGCGTCTCGAAGTCGATGCGGGGGTCGACCCAGATATACATCAGGTCCGAGACCAGCCCCATCACCAGGCCGATCAGGCTGAAGACGAAGAGCGTGCCGAAGATCACCGGATAGTCGCGCGACACCGCGGCCTCGTAGCCAAGCCGCCCGAGCCCGTCGAGCGAGAAGATCGTCTCGATGATCACCGAGCCGCCGAAGAAGATCGACACGAAGACCGC
>JBNKDX010000419.1:0-528 GCA_050288485.1 Rhodomicrobiaceae bacterium
TCGTGGGTCTCCTTGCACAACAATCCCTTTGCCTGCAGTTGTTCGCAGAACTTTCGCGCGCCGCCCGCGGCATCATGAAACTCGACGCCGATCATCAGTCCCCTGCCGCGCACTTCCCTGATCTTGTCGCCTCCGATCTGCTCCAGCCCCTGCCTGAAGCGGGCGCCCATCCGGGCGGCGTTCTCGATCATCCCCTCTTCCACCAGCACTTTCAGGGCCATGCGCGCCACCGCGCAGGCCAGCGGATTGCCGCCGAAGGTGGAGCCGTGTTCGCCGGGATTGAGGACCTCCATGACCTCGCTGTTGGACAAAACGGCCGATACCGGATAGTAGCCGCCGGACAACGCCTTGCCCACCAGGCTCAAATCGGCCTCGACACCCTCATGCTCCTCGGCCAGCAGCTTGCCGGTGCGACCCAGTCCGGTTTGAATTTCGTCCAGGATCAGGATGACGTTGCGGCGGGTGCAGATCTCGCGGACCGCTTTCAAATAGCCTGTCGGCGGGATGATGACGCCGGCCTCACCCTGG
>JBNKDX010000420.1:0-525 GCA_050288485.1 Rhodomicrobiaceae bacterium
ACGACGCCGACGCCTTGATCGACACCCTTGAGCAACGCGGGATCGCGCCGGTCATTCCGTCCAAAGCCAATCGCAGCGAGCCGCGAAACACGGACTTTGCCTTGTATCGCGAGCGCAACCTCGTCGAAAGGTTCTTCTGCAAATTCAAATGCTTCCGCGCCATCGCCACCCGATACGACAAGCTCGAAAACACGTTCCTTGCCGCGGTCCAGCTCGTTTGCGCGGTCCTCTGGCTCAACTGATGACACGCCCTAGTGCGCCTTATCGCTAAGAAGTCCTGATGAGCGCTCGCGGCAAGTGGGTCAGGACTTCTCAGCTGAGGCGTACTACCCACCCGTGACCGGCGGGAAAAAGGCGATTTCGCGCGCGCCCGCCAGTGGGGCGTCGTGGCGGACATGGGTCTGGTCGATGGCGGCGCGGATAACGGCGGCGCGTTCGAAGGCCGCGGCGTATTCGGGGCCTCGCCCCGTCAGCCAGCGGATGAGGTCGCCGACCGTCTCGGTTTCCGGGGGAAGGTCCACGGTT
>JBNKDX010000421.1:0-524 GCA_050288485.1 Rhodomicrobiaceae bacterium
GAAGTCGCGGCCATCCTCTCGAAAGCGACGGGGCGGACCATCACCTATCAGGACATTCCGCCGGAAGTGATGAAGCAGGCGCTGCTCGGCGCCGGATTGCCGGAGGACTACACGGACTTCCTGCTGTTCATCCTCGGCTTCGTCGCCCAGGGCTACAACGCGCACACGACCACCGCGGTGAAGGACCTGCTCGGCCGCGAGCCGATCCGCTTCGCGCAATACGCGAACGACTACAGGCAGGCGTGGATGCGCTGATTTGGCGTACCGCCACGGCTGACTTTTCTTTGCCTCGCCCCGCGAAGGCCGTCTTGATGGCCAGGGCGAACGAGCCGCCGATCAGGCCGACACCGCAGATGACGACCTTGCCGGTCATCGGAGCGCGCGCTCCAGCGCTTCGAGCAGCCTGGCGTTTTCCGCTTCGAGGCCGATGGTCGCGCGCAGATGGTTCGGCAGGCCGTAGCCGCCGATCGGCCGGAGTATCACGCCCTGTTGCAACAGCTTCTGGTTGACCGCAGCGCCGTCGG
>JBNKDX010000422.1:0-521 GCA_050288485.1 Rhodomicrobiaceae bacterium
GAAGATTTCCAGCTAACATTTCTGGCAAGCGTATTGCTGGTGACGCTTGTGGTGTTCGTGTTCATGCGGCGGCGCGTACCGACCATCGCCGCCATGGTATCCGTGCCGTTGTCGCTGGCTGGAACCGTAACGCTGATGTGGTTCTCGGGCTACAGCCTGGATAACGTCTCGCTGCTGGCGCTGACCATTTCCGTAGGCTTCGTGGTGGATGACGCCATCGTGGTGATCGAGAACATCTACCGCCATATGGAGGCTGGAGAAAAGCCGTTGCAAGCAGCCATAGCGGGCGCGAAGCAGATCGGCTTCACCATCCTTTCGATCAGCGCTTCGCTGATTGCGGCGTTCATCCCGCTTCTGTTCATGGGCGACATCATGGGCAAGGTGCTCCAGGAATTCGCCTGGACGCTCACCTACGCGATCATCATTTCCGCCATCGTTTCGCTTACGCTTACCCCGATGATCTGCGGACGTTTCATGAAGGCGCTGCCCAAACCCCGCGAAACCTGGCTTGACCGGCGCAT
>JBNKDX010000423.1:0-520 GCA_050288485.1 Rhodomicrobiaceae bacterium
GAAGCAAGGCTTTCTCTGCCTGCTTGCGGCCCGTGATATCGGTAAACATCCCAAAGGCGCCCTGGAAACGGCGCACCTCATCGAAGATGGGCGTTGCCGAGCAATAGGTCCATACAATAGCGCCGCTCTTGCAACGAAACCGGCGTTCATAGTTCTCGGATACCCCCTTGCAGCGGGCCGCCATTTTTCGCAGATGATCGGGCACATCCTGCTCGAACATGAAGTCCGTCATCGGCCGCCCGATCATTTCCGCGGCGCCATAGCCAAGCATTTCGGTCATCCTGGTATTGACGAACGTGGTCCGGGTGTCCGGTCCGAGTACCCAGATTCCTTCGCTGGCGGTGTCCACGATGCGGCGGTACTTTTCCTCGCTTTCCCGCAGCGCCTCTTCTGCCAGCCGGCGTTCGGCAAGCTCCTGCTGCAGTTGCGACGTGCGCTGCCGGACGACCCTTCGCAACGTTCGGTTCCAAAGGATGCCCCCCGCGACAGCCAGAATGATCGCCGCCAGCCCTGCAGCAAA
>JBNKDX010000424.1:0-510 GCA_050288485.1 Rhodomicrobiaceae bacterium
CGTAGTGTATTTATTCAGGCGAGAGCCATTGTACTCAACGAATACCGATGGGACACCAAAGATGCTTCTGAACGAGAGCGCAGCCGACAGTTCGTAGAAGAAAAAATCAATCAAATTGACAGTGGGATGGTTGACGACGGAGTTCGTCTTCAACTGCATGAGCATTGTTCTCTTTCTCTGGTCCCGCTGAATTCCGCGGACCAAGAGAGTAAGGAAAAAGTGGAAACCCTCATAGCCGCCCGCCTCGCCGCCCGCAAAGCCAAGAACTGGGCCGAGGCCGACCGCATCCGCGACGAACTCGCCGCACAAGGCATCACCCTGAAAGACGCCAAAGATCCCAAAACCGGCGAAATCGTCACCACCTGGGAGATAGCACGATGAGTGAGGAAAAGCCCCCTCACCCGGACGCTAACGCGTCCGCCCTCTCCCACGAGGGGAGAGGGCAAGGCACTGAGAACGCTGCGCATCCGCCCACGCCAGTAAGCCTCGGAGCCCGCTCGAAGCATGCGT
>JBNKDX010000425.1:0-508 GCA_050288485.1 Rhodomicrobiaceae bacterium
CATTTAAGCAATATTTTTATAAAATTGGAAAAATTGCATACTTGAAGATATTTACCTGCACCATCGAGATGATGTACTGCATCCACTCCTCGTGATATAGCAACGTTTCATCAGTTTGGTCGTCCCAGTTTGGCAGGACTGATTGGATGAGGAACTGGAGGTAGAACGCCGCTGTCGAGCGTAAGTCCCATGGTCCACCACCACATCGTCCAAAGCAAGCCTGCAATAAAAGCTAGTATTATAAACTGACAATATTTAACTTAATTCAATAATTGATATATTCACTTACCTTCCACGTGGGGTACCTCCGCCCATAGAATACACAGTGGCGAGGTCGAAGGGGACCGACCTCAGGTCTTGTACCTCCAGCCTGTGGATCTTCCTCAACTCCTCCGTATATCGGTCCTACAAACTATTGATTTAGGTATGAACATAACACATATTTCATAAGAATAAGAACTAATAGTTACTTGCCTCTCCACCGCATCTGCATTTCCTTGATGTGCAG
>JBNKDX010000426.1:0-507 GCA_050288485.1 Rhodomicrobiaceae bacterium
GTTACGGCAATCACCGGGATACTACGCAGGTTATCGTCTTCCTTAAGCCATTTGGTAACGTCCAGCCCGGAAACCTCGGGAAGTTGGATGTCCATCAGGATAAGATCGGGGTAGTGTTCTTTGGCAAGCGACAAGGCCTCAATGCCATTGCGCGTTTGTAAAGTGTTGTAACCGTGCGCTTCGAGCAGATCACGAAATAGCTTCATGTTCAGCTCGTTATCTTCAACAATGAGAACTGTTTTTGACATAATAACCGTTCGTTACACGTATTAGAAGACGCGGCGCACCTGAAAACAGATTGCGGCAGACGATAAAAGTGTAGAGACCTTACCTCAATACACTCCCTTTTTAGCGTACAATTCGGTAACAAAAGCCTAACCAATTGTACCTTGCGCTACATTAATCACGCAAGAGAAGCAAAAATACCCTTTGGCAATAATATCAGCAGAAAGCATTTGCAGCGATATGCGTAATTCCCCGTATAGACACCCCCGCGTCAGCCGTGAC
>JBNKDX010000427.1:0-507 GCA_050288485.1 Rhodomicrobiaceae bacterium
GGCCTCCGGCCGCTCCGGTGCGCCAAAGCTCGCCGGTGGTGGCGCAAAATGGAGAGGGGAGCGAGGGAACTCGGCTCGGGTCTCACCGGAGCTCTGGCGGCGCTGTGGAGGCCGGGCGACGGTGGTGCAGAACAAGGAGGCGATGGCGCTCGGTGAGGAGTAGCTGTGGACTCAGAAGCGAGCGATTGAGAGCGAGGTGAGGTGTGGTGATGGCTGGGGGTGCTCCTCGTCCTTTTATAGGGGCTGGGGGAGTGCCGAGGAGGGATGGCCAGGGGTAACAGTGGCGTTAATGTCTTTAACGCCATTGAAGATGGCGAGGTTAAGGGGAGGGTTAAGGAGGGGGTCTTGATGGCGGGGTGAGTTAAGGCGCGAGGCAACCATTCGAGGCGCGGAGCTGGGCGGCGCGGGGTGGCTAGGCGCGCCGGGATTCGGCTGCGGCACAGCCGGGGTGGCCGGCACGGGGTGGGAGACGGAGCTGACAGCCGGGGTCCACTTGACAGAGAGAGA
>JBNKDX010000428.1:0-505 GCA_050288485.1 Rhodomicrobiaceae bacterium
TGGTGGCGCCGGTAATAACGGTCGGCTCGTAAAACGTTCCGCCAAGCGCGTGAGGCTTGCCGCCAGTCACGACGTTGCCGCCTTTGGAAAGCGCATCGATGACATGCGCTTGCACCTTCAGCAATGCGTCGATGTTGATAAGCGGACCTTGCGTCACTCCGGGCTCGTCCCCAGGGCCGACCTTCATTTCGCGCACCCTGGCGGCGAGTTTTTCCGCGAACGTGTCATAAACGCTGTCCTGCACCAGCACGCGGTTGGCGCACACGCAGGTCTGCCCCATGTTGCGGAATTTCGACGCAATGAGGCCGGTTACCGCCTGATCGAGGTCGGCATCGTCGAACACGATGAACGCCGCGTTACCGCCCAGCTCCAGCGCGACCTTTTTCACGGTCTTGGCAGACTGCTCCATCAGCAGTTTTCCCACCTCGGTGGAACCGGTGAACGCGATCATCCGCACATCGGGGTGGGAGGTCAGTTCAGCGCCAATTATAGGCGGGTTGCCGGT
>JBNKDX010000429.1:0-260 GCA_050288485.1 Rhodomicrobiaceae bacterium
GCACAACCGGCACGCCAGCCACCTGCATGATCGCGCGTGCGGCCAGTTTGTCACCCATGCTGCTGATTGCCTTGGGCGAAGGGCCGATCCACACCAGCCCGGCGTCGATCACCGCCTGCGCAAACTCCGCGCGTTCGCTGAGAAAACCATAGCCGGGATGCACTGCGTCCGCGCCGGATCGCTTTGCCACGTCGAGCAGTTTTTCAATGTCAAGATAGCTTTCGCGTGGGGGTGGCGGACCGATGTAGTAGGCGTCATTG
>JBNKDX010000429.1:270-504 GCA_050288485.1 Rhodomicrobiaceae bacterium
CGTGACGGACGTGCAGCGCCTCACGGTCTACGTCGGAGTAAACGGCGACGGTCTGGATGCCACCCAACTCCAGCGCGGCGCGGATCACGCGCACAGCGATCTCGCCGCGATTGGCGATCAGGATTTTCTTGATAGATGAAGTGTCGACCATGGTAGTTCCTCGCTTCGTTCGATAGTAGAGGCATATACAAAACGCCCCTACGAATAGTTGGTAGCTGATGTTGTGCCTAGAAC
>JBNKDX010000430.1:0-504 GCA_050288485.1 Rhodomicrobiaceae bacterium
GGCGCAGGTTGTCGGCGATCGATGCGGCGTTATTGGCATCCGCATCCATGGCGACCAGATGCATGATGATGCGTCTTTCACCGGCGGGCAGCACAAAACTGAAGCCGACCGTCCACTGCCGGCCCTGGGCGCCGGTCTGCAGATCGGGCCCGAGCTGACGGAAATCCCCGCCGAAGAGATGCACCAACGGATTGCGCACCGGATCGGCCGGGTCGTGGATGACCAGATAGTCGTCGTCCCGATCCAGTACATCGTCGCCGCTGGAGGTATGAAGAGTTACATCGCTATTGGCATCGCCGTAAGTTGAGGTGAGGCTCAATTTCACGGTCTTGTCCGCATTGGTCGGGTTCTCCACCACTTCCAGATAGCGGACGAAGGCGCTGTCGGCGTCCGGCACATAGGCGCGGCGGTGCACGCGCAGCCCATCCATGTTCATCTGCATCCAGCGGAACTCCCGTCCTCCGGCAGAGAGGGTGGTTTGATATCCGCTGCGAAAAATATTGC
>JBNKDX010000431.1:0-503 GCA_050288485.1 Rhodomicrobiaceae bacterium
CCCACCGGCTGTAGGGGGTCAACCAGCGGCGCCGATACACAGATTGCGGTCATGATAGGACACAACCTGCGTTGATGGTGCCGAGAGAACAAGCCGAGAAGACCGGGTGCCGCCATCCCCCACCTGTCCCCCACGCACTGTGCGATGTTCTTGTGGCGTTCATGCGCCAGCATGCGCCAACGTTCTCCGCAGTTTCACCTGGAGAGTGGCGTAAAGTCTTTGGTTTATAAGGGGAATATATGGTGCGCACGACAGGGATTGAACCTGTGACCCCCGCCATGTCAAGGCGGTGCTCTACCGCTGAGCTACATGCGCAAACCAACGCCGCGGCGCCTCGTATGCGCCTCGCGTATCCAGAGACCCCAACGCATAATATAAAGTTCCCGGCCAGGCAAGCGGCAATGGCGCGTCAGAACGAAAACGGCCAGCCGTCAAATGCGGCGTGCGGGACCCGTCCTGACCACCATTTCACGATGCGTTTACTGATAAGCGAGGAGCAGCCT
>JBNKDX010000432.1:0-502 GCA_050288485.1 Rhodomicrobiaceae bacterium
GGAGCAGATTCTGCACGTTTTCGAGTCCGGAGAACCCTTTGGCGAGGTGCCGGTTTTTACCGGCACGGCATTCCCCGCCCATGCCGAAACCATCGCGCCCGCGCGGCTGGCGTTTTTCCCCAAGGCGGCGTTCATCGGCCTCATTGGCCGACAGCCTGCCGTGGCCATGGCCATGCTCGGCATTCTTTCCCAGCGGCTCCGGCAATTTGCCCGCCAGGTGGAAAGTCTGTCCCTCAAGGAAGTGCCTGGTCGTTTGGCGGCCTATCTGCTGTTTGTGGCCCGGGACCAAGGCAAGGCCGACGCCATTACGCTGCCCATCTCCAAAAAGCATCTGGCCAATCTGCTGGGAACAATCCCCGAAACCCTCTCGCGCATCTTTGCCAAAATGTCCGCCGAAGGCTTGATTCGTGTCGAGCAGCGCCGCATCCACATCTTAAACCGCGAAGCGCTGGAACAGGTATCGGAACAAGGAAAGGTATGAGAGACAGCGCGTGCTTCACCG